>DASRYP010001062.1:0-4485 GCA_035687165.1 Actinoplanes sp.
GATGCGGTTGGTGGACGAAGGGGTCGCCTCGGTGGTCGTCGTCTCGTCCGGCGAGCACCTCGAGCCGCAGCCGGGTGTCGAGATCGCCCCCAAGCCCTCGCGCCGCCGCGCCGGCGCCCGCGCGGGTGCCAACTCGGCGCGTAACCGCTGGTCGGGTGGCACGCAGCCAACGCCCGCGGAGCCCGCCGCGGCCCGTCATTACCGTTACTGAGGTGCCCGCCGGCGGCTGACGTCCGGGTGATGAGCGAACCTGTCGGCGAACTTGATCCCGCCTTCAGCGCCATCCCGCCCTTCAGCACCCCGGTGCGACCGCGCGGGCCTGGTCCGATGTGGACGGCGCCCTGACGGACGCGAAGATCTTCTGGCTTTCGACCGTCCGGGCCGACGGGCACGGTGCGGAGCTGCGGGCCGGTCGAGGTCGCGGCAACGCACCCGGCCCGCCCGCAGCGCCGGTGCCGGAAATCGCCGGCCGTCATCGGGCTCGCGCAGGGCGGCGGCGAAAGCCCGATGCAGGTTCGCCGCAGGCCAGTCTGCGCCCCGAATGTTACGGGCGCTAACGTCGCGACCATGACCTTCTCGATCGTCGCTCGTTCCGCCGACGGCCAGGCCCACGGGGTGGCCGTGGCCAGCAAATTCCTCGGGGTCGGGGCCGCCGTCCCGGCCGCGCTGGCCGCCGTCGGCGCGGTCGCCACCCAGTCGTACGCCAACCTCGCCTACCGCCCGCAGTCGCTCGCCCTGCTCGGCACGGGCGTGGCGGCGACCGAGACCGTCCGAGCCCTGATCGCCGGCGACGCCGGACCGGTCGAGCAGCGCCAGGTCGGCGTGGTCGGCCCTGACGGTCCCGGGGCGACGTTCACCGGCCGGGAGTGCCACGACTGGGCCGGTGGGGTGGCCGGGGACGGCTACGCGATCCAGGGCAACATGCTGGCCGGGCCACAGGTGGTCGGCGACATTCAGGCGGCGTGGCTGGCCGGCGCCGCCGAGATCCCGCTGGGCTACCGGCTGCTCGAAGCGCTGCGTGCCGGTGACCTGGCGGGCGGCGACCGGCGCGGGCGGCAGAGCGCGGCGCTCCTGGTGGTGGCGAGGGGTCGCGGCTACGGAGGCACCAGCGACGTGTGGGTCGATTTGCGCGTCGACGACCACCCCGACCCGGTGGCCGAGCTGGGCCGGCTGCTGGAGATGCACAGCCTCTACTTCGAGTTCCCCGAACCGGCGACGCTGCTGCCGCTGACCGGTGAACTTGCCGACGAGGTCGCGTCACGCCTCACCCACGCCGGTCACAGCGGGCCCGACCTGGACGAGTCGCTGGCGTCGTGGGCGGGCATCGAGAACCTGGAGATGCGGATCGTGCCCGGGAAGATCGATCCGCTGGTGCTCGACCACCTGCGGTCAGGTGGCGGGACGACCCGGTAGCGCGGGCGGTGTTCAGAACGCCGACCGGCTTGAACGGGCTGTCCGGATCGAGGACCACGCTGTGTGACAGTGCACTTTCCCAGGTTGATTCGCCGCACTCCACCCGCGCGCCGACTTCCGGTTATGCGGGGTGGCCCGGGTGGGTTATCACGAGGACCGGTTTCGTGGCGAGCTTGATCAGATCGAGCGGGACGCTGCCCAGCAGGCGCTCGGCGACTTTGGGCCGGCTGCTCGACCCGACGACGATGAGGTCGGCGTTGTGCTGCTTGGCGAAGTCGAGAACCGCCTTGACCGGACGCCCCGGCAGCACCGACACCGTCGCCTCGATGCCCGCTTCGGCCAGGCGGTGGGCCACGGACGTCGCCGCCGCGTAGGCGTTGTCGGCGAACACGCTTCGAGGGACCGAGGCGAGCCTTTCCAACTCGACCTCGTCGGCCGCGACCACCGCGACCGACGCCCCCGTCTGTTTTGCCAGGCCCGCCACCGCGTCGGCGAGCCACGGTTGGTCGGCTTCGGGCTTGGCGGCGACGACGATGCGCATCACCCGACGTTACCGGGTGATCGCGACTCGTCGATAGCTTCGGCTCGACAGATCCGCGGATCTGTACGAGCCTGTCCGGTATGGCGGACGACACGGCGCGTGACGCGGCGATCACCGAGGAACCTTCGCTCAAGCGGGTCATGGGCCCGGGCCTGCTGTTGCTCTTCGTGGTCGGCGACATTCTGGGTACGGGCGTGTACGCGCTCACCGGCCGGGTCGCCGCCGAGGTCGGCGGGGCCGTCTGGCTGCCGTTCCTCGTCGCTTTCCTGGTCGCGCTGCTCACCGCGTTCAGCTATCTCGAGCTGGTCACCAAATATCCGCGGGCCGCCGGTGCCGCGCTTTACACGCACAAGGCTTTCGGTATCCATTTTCTGACCTTCATCGTCACGTTCGCGGTCATGTGCTCGGGCCTGACTAGTGCGTCCAGCGCGTCCAAGGCGTTCGCCTCCAACTTCGGGGAGGCTTTCGACCTCACCTTGGGGGACGGGTTCGCGCTCACCGCGATCGCGCTCGGCTTCATCGTGCTGATCGGGCTGATCAATTTCCGCGGTGTCGGCGAAAGCGTCAAGCTCAACGTGCTGCTCACCTGCGTCGAGCTCGCCGGCCTGCTGATCGTCATCTGCATCGGGGCCTGGGCCCTCGGTGGCGGCAACGGCGACTTGTCGCGGCTCACCGATTTCCAGTCGGCCGAGGGGGAGAGCGCCTTCTTCTCGGTCACTGCGGCCACGGCGCTGGCGTTCTTCGCGATGGTCGGGTTCGAGGACTCGGTCAACATGGCCGAGGAGACCAAGGATCCCGTACGGATCTTCCCGAAGGTCATGCTGACCGGGCTCTGCATCACCGGCGTGATCTACGTGCTGGTGTCGATCTCGTCGGTCGCGCTGGTCAGCCCGGAGGATCTGGGGGAGGGCGACGCGCCGCTGCTCAAGGTCGTCGCGGCGGGCGCGTCCGCGTTCCCGCTCTGGATCTTCGCGTTCATCACCATGTTCGCGGTCGCCAACTCCGCCCTGATCAACATGCTGATGGCGAGCCGGCTGCTCTACGGCATGGCCAACGAGCGCGTGCTGCCTCGCATTCTGGGCAAGGTGCACCCCGGCCGCCGTACGCCGTGGGTCGGCATCGTCTTCACGACGGTGATCGCTTTCGGACTGATCTGGTTCGCCGATCTGACCGCCCTGGGTGGCACGACGTCGCTGCTGCTGCTCTGCGTCTTCACCGTCGTGAATATCGCGGTGCTGGTGCTGCGCCGTGACCCGGTCGAGCACCAGCATTTCCGGGCGCCCACCGTGATCCCGGTGATCGGGGCCGTGGCCTGCGCCTATCTGGCCAGCCCGCTGTCGGGGCGGTCCGCCGACGACTACCGAATCGGCGGCATCCTGCTGGTCGTCGGCGTGCTGCTCTGGCTGATCACGTGGTTCTACAACCGCTTCGTGCTCCACCAGGACACCACGATCGACCCGACGAACTTGCGGGACTGACAGCACGGGAGAGGGCCGCAGCCTGTCACTGCTGGTCCTGGTCAGCGGCCTGCTGCAGATCGTCTGGTGCGTACGCGGCTGGTACCACCGTCGCGTCCACTTCGTCGAGGACTCCCTGCCCGACGCCCTGCCCCCGGCCGAGGTCGGCGACCGCGACGAGCTGCAACGCGAGGCCGACGAACTCCTGGCCGCCCACTCCGTCGGCGCACCGCCGCCGCGCTCCTCGGGTGAGACGAGGGTTCGGCACTGGTAGATGTGCACATGATTCGGCGGGCTCGCCGTGGCGTTGAGCCACTGACTCCGCCCGGCGGTCCGCGTGAGATGGAAGGCATGACCGCTTTGACGTGGATGATCACCGGATCCTCGCGGGGATTCGGCCGGGCGCTGGCGACGGCCGCGCTGGAGGCGGGCGACAACGTGGTCGCCACCGCCCGCACGCCCGACCAGCTCGCCGAACTGGTCGATCGCTACCCGGAACGCGCGTCGGCGGTCGAGCTCGACGTCTCCTCGCCGACCGCGGCGCAGGCGGCGATCGCGGCCGCCGTCGACCGGTTCGGGCGGCTCGACGTCGTGGTGAACAACGCGGGCTACGCCAATGTCGCCCCGATCGAGTTCGCGGACGACTTCCACACCCAGTTCGACACCAACTTCTGGGGCGTCTACAACGTTTCCGTCGCCGCTCTGCCGGTTCTGAAGGCCCAGGGCAGCGGCACGATCGTGCAGTTCTCCTCGGTCGGCGGGCGAGTCGGCGGTACGCCCGGACTCGGCTCGTACCAGGCCGCGAAGTTCGCCGTCGACGGCTTCACCCGGGTCCTGGCCAACGAAGTCCGCCCGTTCGGGATCCGCACCCTGGTCGTCGAGCCGAGCGGCTTCGCCACCGACTGGGCGGGCGCGTCGATGCGCGTCTACGACATCCCACCGGACTACGACGAAACGGTGGGCGCCATGGCTCGCGGGCTGGACCGGCCGGCGTTGACGGCGGGCGACCCGGTGCGGGCCGGCGAGATCCTGGTCCGGGTGGTGAAGCGCCGGGAGCTGCCCTCCCACCTGCTC
>DASRYP010001063.1:0-13635 GCA_035687165.1 Actinoplanes sp.
TCACTCTCCGTAATTCCCGGCTCGGCGTCGGCAGCCGGGTCAAAGCCTGCGGTCGCCGGGGAAGAGGACCACGACCATGAGCGCGACAGCGACGACCGGCCCGCCCAACGGCCGCACCATCCGCGTCGGTCTGCTGGGAAATCGACGGATCGGCACCAGGATCACGGCGGCCGTCCTGCTGATGGCGGCCGCGGCGGTCGGGATCGGCGGGACGGCGATCTACGAGATGTCTCTCATGAACAGCCGGGCCGAAAGCCTCTACAGCCAAGGCCTCATCCCCGTCGAGCAGATCGCTCGCCTGGAGAACGACATGTCCGAGACCCGCCGGAACATGCTCAACCACGCCATCTCCAGCAGCGCGGCCGCGATGGCCAAATCCCAGGCAGCCCTCGACTCCAACGACCAGATGTTCGCCGCGGATCTGGCCGCCTACCGCGGCACGTCGTCCGACCCGGCGCTCGTCGACCAGTTGGGCACCGCCTGGACCGCGTTCCAACGTGTCCGAGACACCGCTTTCCTCCCGGCCAGCCGGCGCGGAGACAAGGTCGCCGTGGAAAAGATCCGGGACCAGGAGACAGTGCCGGCCGCCGGCAAGGCGGTCGCGGTCGCGACCGAGCTGAAAGCCGCCAGCGTCGCGGTGTCCGACCAGCGCCGGCGGGAAAGCAGTTCCGCGTACTCCACCGCTCGCCTTGCGATCGGCATCCTGTTGGTGGGCGGCGTGGCGCTGGGATTGGTGTTCGGACGGTTCATCAGTGCCGCCATCGTCCGGTCGGTCAAACGGGTCGCCTACGCCGTGGAGGGGCTGGCGGCGCGTGATCTGACCCGCTCGGCGGAACTGGTCTCCCGGGACGAGTTCGGCCTCATGGGCCGCCACCTCGACTCGGCCATCAACGCCGTCCGCACGACCGTCACTGAACTGGGTACCACCGCTACGGCCCTGACCGGAGCCGCCGGCGAGCTCTCCAGGCTCAGTGGAGACCTGCATTCCGGGGCCGAGGACGCGTCCGGAAAAGCGGGCCTCGCCACCTCCTCGGCCGACCAGATCAACGCCAGCGTGCAGTCCGTCGCCGCCGGAGCCGAGGAGATGACGGCATCGATCCGCGAGATCGCCGGGACCTCGTCACAGGCCGCCCAGGTCGCCACCGAGTCGCTGGACCTGGCCCAGGACGCCAGTGGGCAACTCACCCAGCTGGGCACGGCCAGCGTGGAGATCGGCGACGTGGTGCGGCTGATCACCTCGATCGCGGAACAGACCAATCTGCTCGCTCTCAACGCGACCATCGAGGCAGCCCGGGCCGGGGACGCCGGGAAGGGCTTCGCCGTGGTCGCCAGCGAGGTCAAGGATCTCGCCCAGGAGACCGCTCGGGCCACCGAGGACATCACCGGCCGGATCAACGCCATCCAGAACAGCAGCTCGACCGCCAACGCCGCGGTGAGTCGCATCGAAACGGTAATTCGGCAGATCAGCGAATACAGCATCACCATCGCCTCAGCCGTCGAGGAGTAGTCCGCCACGACCAACGAGATGACCAGATCGATCAGCGACGCCGCCCGCGGAAGCAGTGACGTGCTGGCCAACTTCGCGGCGGTCGCCGAGGTCACCTCGGCGACGTCCGAGGCGGCCGAGGCGAGTCAGGCGGCCGCTGACGACCTCACCAGGCTCGCCGTCAAGCTCAACGGCCTGGTAGGCGTCTTCACCTATTGATCGCCTGCCCGGACGTTGATCGCCTGCCCGGACGCCTTGCTGCCCGCCAAGCCGATTGTGAGGATCAGATGTCGCCGACGTCGCCGTCAGCCATCGGACCGCTTGCGTCCGACGCCTCCCCCACCGGACCGTATCGACTTAAATGCCCGACGATTGCCGACGCGCATGCCGCGATGACACGCCTGTACGGTGCACAGGTCGACGGGATCTGGGCCGGTGTCCTGGCTCAGGCGTCCCTCCGCGGCTCGGAAACCGGCCTCGCCGACGTCAAACGCCTGATCGCCGCGATGATCGCCGCGGATCCGGTCACCGCTTTGTGCGGCCGCAGCCTGGCGATCCGGCTATCGGCGTTCGAACACCTGTCGATCGCCCGAACCGTCATCCAGGACGCCCTGTGAGAAGCACCCGCGCCGGCCATGCCCCGGCGCGATCCACGGTGCCGGATAGGGGCACCCGCCAGCACCCCTCGCGCAGCCGGAGGTTCCAGCCATGACCAGTCCACGGCACCCGCAGAAGGACGCACCGTCGGCGGTTGACCGACCCACCTCGGCCGCACCGCAACCGGACGTGCTCGACGCCGCCGCCGACATCGACCGGTTACGAGCGATCGCCAGATACGATCTGTCGGGTCAGGATCTGCGCGACCGTCTCGACGCGATCGCGGCACAGACCCGGGCCGAGCTCGATCTGCCCATCTCCCTGGTCTCGATGGTGCTGGACACCGCCCAACTGATCGTGGGCAGCAGCGGACTGTCCGGGTGGGCGAACGCAGTCGGCGGCGCCCCGGTGGAGTGGTCCTTCTGCGCACACGCGGTCGCCACCGGACGCCCCTACGTCGTGGAGGATGCGGCCCGCGACGCCGTGCAACGAGACAACCCGCTCGTCACCAACGACGGCATCGGCAGCTACGCCGGCGTGCCACTGGTGTCGCCGGACGGTCACGTGCTGGGTGCGCATTGCGCCGTCGGCACCGAAGCACACGCCTTCACGCGACATGATCTGGCCGTCCTGGAGAAGGGGGCCACCGAAGTCATGCGGGTACTCGAGGAGTTCTCGATAACGCCACACCGCTGATGCCGCGTCAGACCTGGTTGGGGGTGGGCCGCAGGTAGCCGAACCACGCCACCAGCACGCAGAGCACGTAGAAGGCGATGAAGGCCAGGTACGCCGCGTCCGCCTCCTGGGTGGCCAGGAACGATTGCCGGAAAGCCAGGTTGACCAGCACACCGCCGAAGGCACCGACCGCACCCGCGATGCCGATGACCGCACCGGAGAGCCGCCGGGCCTCGTGCCCGTCACCCGGGTACTTGCGCTTGAAGATGGCCGGGATCATCTTGTACGTCGAACCGTTGCCCACGCCGCTGAGGACGAAGAGCGCGATGAACCCGGTGACGTAGAGCGGCAGCGACCGGGTCTGCGCCGCGAGCAGCACGACCGCCGCGCCGGCCGCCAGCGCGAGGAAGGTGACGAAGGTGACCTTCGCGCCGCCGAGCCGGTCGGCGAGCGCGCCGCCGAGCGGGCGGACCAGCGAGCCGAGCAGCGGCCCGAGGAAGGTCAGCCAGGCCGCCTTGACCGGGGTGCTGAAGACGTCGTGGAACTGCACCTGCAGCACCTGGCCGAACGCGAAGCCGAAACCGATGAACGAGCCGAACGTGCCGATGTAGAGCAGCGACATGATCCATGTGTGCGGATCGCGGACGGCGTCGCGCAGGCCGCGCTTCTCGTTGCGGGCCTGCGACAGGTTGTCCATGTAGAGCGCGGAGCCGAGCGCCGCCAGCACGATCAGCGGGAGGTAGATGCCGGCCACGATGCCCGGACGGCCGGCGCCGAAGACGGCCAGCACGAACAGGCCGACCAGTTGCACCGCCGCGACGCCGAGGTTGCCGCCGCCCGCGTTGATGCCGAGGGCCCAGCCCTTGAGCCGGTCCGGGTAGTAGGCGTTGATGTTGGTCATCGAGGAGGCGAAGTTGCCGCCGCCGACACCCGCTACCGCCGCCAGGATCAGCAGCGTCGAGAAGTCGACCCCCGGCCGGATCAGGAACGCGGCGAGCACCGAGGGCACGAGCAACAGCGCGGCGCTGAAGACGGTCCAGTTGCGGCCGCCGAAACGGGCCACGGCGAAGCTGTACGGGATGCGCAGCCCGGCCCCGACGAGCGTGGGCACGGCGGTGAGCAGGAACTTGCCGGCCGGGTCGACGCCGTACTCGGGGCCGAGGAAGAGTACGAGCACGGACCAGAGCGACCAGACCGAGAAGCCGATGTGCTCCGCGGTGATCGAGAAGATCAGGTTGCGGCGGGCGATCGGGGCGCCGGTACCGTTCCAGAAGGCGGGGTCCTCGGGCCGCCAGTCGTCGATCCAGGTGGACTTCAACGTGGGTGCGGGCAACGTCGTGGTCATGTCACTCCCCCAGCAGGATCTGATCGGCGTCGAGGCGTACGGGATAGGTCGTCAGGTCGGGCTGGCCGCTCAACGAGCAGCCGGTCGCGAGGTCCCAGGCGTTGAGGTGCAGCGGACAGAGCACCTGCTCAAGGTCGATCTGTCCGTCCGCCAGGGGGCCGCCCCGGTGCGGGCAGACCGCCTGGGTGGCCCGCAGGGAGCCGTCGCGCAGCCGGAAGACCGCGACCATGTCGCCGTCCACGGCATAGGTGCGGCCCTCGCCGTACGGGATGTCGTGGATCGGGCCGAGCGCCCTCATGCCCGCACCGGGACCTGGGGCAGGACCGTCAACGGCAACGACGTACGGAATTGGCCCGGGGTCGCCGGTTCGTCGCGGTCCTTCCACGGATCCCGGTAGGACGCGACCGTGGCGTCCATCGCGGCGTCCAGGCCCGCGGCGAGGTCGTCCCGGTCGTCGACGACGATCTCGCGGAGGCGTTCGATGCCGATCCGCGGGACGAACGCGTACGTCCGTTCCAGCCAGTTCGCGTTCTCCCGGTAGTACTGCAGGAACCGGCCGGTCAGCACGATCACCTCGGCGGCGCTGCCGACCGTGGTGAGTAGATCGCCCTTGCGGATGTGCGCCCCGGCCGCGCCGCCCACATAGATCTCCCACTTGCCGCCGTCGATGGCGACGACCCCGAGATCCTTCACGTACGCCTCGGTGCAGTTGCGCGGGCAGCCGGTGACCGCGAGCTTCATCTTCCCGGGCCCCTCGACCCCCTGGTAGCGCTCCTCGAGCGCGATGCCCAGCGCCGTCGAGTCACCGACCCCGAAGCGGCAGAAGTCGGAGCCGACGCAGGTCTTGACCGTGCGGAAGCTCTTCCCGTACGCGTACCCGGACGGCATGTCGAGGTCGGCCCAGATCTGCGGCAGCTTCTCCTTGGGGATGCCGAGCAGGTCGATGCGTTGGCCGCCGGTGAGCTTCACCATCGGCACGTCGTGCTTCTCGGCGACCTCGGCGATGCGCCGGAGCTGGGCGGGGGTGGTGACGCCGCCCTTCATCTGGGGTACCACCGAGAACGTGCCGTCGCGCTGGATGTTGGCGTGCACGCGGTCGTTGATGAACCGGGCGTCCCGCTCGTCGACGTACTCCCCGCCCCACATCATCTTGAGCAGCGACGCGAGACCCATCTTGCTCCTGGCGTCCTCCTCGCCGCCCAGCTTGGCGAAGACCGACGACACCGACCTCAGCTCGTACCGGCGGACGGCGTTCATCAGCTCGGGCTTGGGCATCGGGATGCCGGGCACGTAGAACGACGCGGCCGGGTCCTCCTCGACGTCGCCGCCGGCGGCCCACTCGACGATCCGCTGCACGAGGGGCTTGCAGGTGCCACAGCCCTTGCCGGCCCGGGTCCTGTCCATGACGCCCGACACGGTCCTGCCGCCGGACCGGACGGTGGCGCAGATCGTACCCTTGCTGACACCGTTGCAGTTGCAGACCTGGTCGTCGTCGGCCATCTCGTCCACCGGGACCTCCCCGGCCGGGCCGCCCAGGTCGAACATGAGCTGGGCGCGTTCCGCGGGCAGTGGCAGCCCGCGGTCGAAGGCCTGCATGAGGAACGCGACCTTCTTGACGTCGCCCACCAGGGTGGCCCCGACCAGCCGGCCGTCGCGGATGATGATGTTCTGGTAAACGCCCCTGCGTGGCTCGGTGAAGGTCAGCGACTCGTCGTCGTGCTCGGGCTCCTTGAGGCCCATCGCGGCCACGTCGACGCCGGCCACTTTGAGCTTCGTGGCGACCTGCGAGCCGTGGTACTCGGCGAGCGGGTTCACGCCGGTGAGGTGGTCGGCGAGCACCTTGGCCTGATCCCACAGGGGCGCGACCAGCCCGTACAACCGGCCGCGATGCTGGGCGCACTCGCCAACGGCGTAGATGTCGTCCTCGTCCCGGGCGCGCATCTGGTCGTCGACGACGATGCCGCGCTCGACCACGAGACCGCCGGCCGCGGCCAGCTCGGAGTTGGCCCGGATGCCGGCCGCCACGACCACGACGTCGCACGGGATGACGCGGCCGTCGCCGAGCTTCACGCCGGTGACCGAGTGCTTGCCGAGGATCTCGGTGGTCGAGGCGCTGACCACGACCTCGATGCCGAGCCGCGCCTCGACCGTGGCCCGGAGCGTCTCGCCGGCGACCGCGTTGAGCTGGGCGTTCATCAGATGCCCGGCGGCGTGGACGAGGGTGACGTGCGGGAGGTGGCTCTGCAGGCCGCGCGCGGCCTCCAGGCCGAGCAGGCCGCCGCCGATGACCACGGCGCGGTCGTGCTCCTTGGCGTACCGGATCATCGAGCGGGTGTCGTCGAGCGTGCGGAAGGCGAAGACGCCCTGGTGGTAGCCGCGGCCGGGGCGGTGCAGGCCGGGGATCGGCGGGATGAACGCGCGGCTGCCGGTGGCGATGACGAGCTTGTCGTACGGCGTGGCCGTGCCGTCCTCGGCGTACACCCGCTTGGCGAACCGGTCGATGCGCTCGATCCGGGTGCCGGTGTGCAGGGTGATGCCGTTCTCGGCGTACCAGGAAAGGTCGTTGAGGAAGATGCCCGACTCGTCCTCCGCGCCGGCCAGGACGTTGGAGAGCATGATCCGGTTGTAGTTGCCGTACGGCTCGTCGCCGAAGATCGTGATGTCGAAGTCGCCGCCGCGGGCCAGGATCTCCTCGACCGTACGGGCGCCGGCCATGCCGTTGCCGATGACCACCAGACGTGATCGCATCAGATTTCCACGGTTCCTTCCTCGTGCGGGGTTACTGCCTCGTGCGGGGTGATCGTGACCGCGCAGGCTTTGAAGGCGGGCATGCGCGAGTGCGGGTCGAGGGCCGGGTTGGTCAGCGCGTTGGTGCCGGGCCAGTGGAACGGGGCGAAGATGGTGTCCGGGCGGATGCCGTCGGACAGCCGGGCCCGCAGCAGCGCGGCGCCGCGGCGGCTGCGCAGCTCGACCAGGTCGCCGTCGGCGATGCCGTGGCGGCGGGCCAGGTCGGGGTGGATCTCGGCACGGGGTTCGGGCAACGCCACGGTGAGCGCCTTCACCCGGCGGGTCTGCGTGCCGCTCTGGTACTGCTGCATGGTGCGGCCGGTGGTGAGCACGTACGGGTACTGCCCGTCGGGCACCTCGGCCGGGTCCTGGTGATGCGTCGGGAAGAACCGCGCTCTCCCGTCGGGCATCGGGAACCCGTCGGCGAACAGCCGCGGCGTACCCGGGTGGTCCTCGGACGGGCACGGCCAGAAGACGCCGTCCTCCTTCTCGATCCGCTCGTACGTGATGCCGGCGTAGTCGGCGAGGCCACCCGCGCTGGCCCGCCGCAGCTCGTCGAAAACGGTGCGCGGGTCGCTGTCGAAGAACCGGCCCCGGCCGAGCCGGTCCGCCAGTTCGGTGAGCATCTCCAGGTCGGTCCGCACGTCCGGCGGCGGGAGCAGGGCCCGCTTGCGGCGGATCACCCGGCCCTCGAGGTTGGTCATCGTGCCCTCCTCCTCGGCCCACTGGGCGGTCGGGAGGACGACGTCGGCCAGCTCCGCGGTCTCGGAACGGAAGATGTCGGAGACGACGAGGAAGTCGAGGGCCCTGAGGCGGTCCAGCACGCGGTTGCTGTTCGGGGCGCTGACCGCGATGTTGCTGGCCAGCACCAGCAGCACCCGCACCCCGCCGTCGGTGCCGAGGCGATCGAGCATCTCGTACGCGGACAGGCCCGGCCGGGGCAGCTCGTCCGGGTCGATCCCCCAGACGGCGGCGACCTGGGCACGCGCGGCCGGGTCGTCGAGCTTGCGGTAGCCCGGGAGCTGGTCCGCCTTCTGCCCGTGCTCGCGGCCGCCCTGCCCGTTGCCCTGGCCGGTGATGGTCCCGTACCCGGAGAAGGGCCGGCCCACGAGACCGAGGGCCAAGGCCAGATTGAGGTACGCCTGGGTGGTGTCGGTGCCGTTGCTGTGCTGCTCGGCGCCGCGCGCGGTGAGGATCATCGCCGGCCCCGCGGTGGCGAGCAGGCGTACGGTCTCGCGCAGTTGGCGCTCGGGAATGCCGGTCATGCGTTCGACGCGCTCGGGCCAGTACGAGTTGGTGGCGGCCCGCACGGCGTCGAAGCCGGTGGTGCGGTCCCGGATGAAGTCCTCGTCGAGGTAGCGCTCCCGCACGGCGATGTGCAGGAGGCCGTTGGCCAGCGCGAGGTCGGTGCCGGGCAGCGGCTGCAGGTGGAGGTGCGCGCCGGCGGCGGTGTTGGTGCGGCGCGGGTCGACCACGATGTGGCGGGCGCCGACCGCACGGCCTGCGTCGAGGTACTGCATCGAGGGCGGCATGGCGTCGGCCGGGTTCGCGCCGACGAGCAGGATCGTGCGGGCGTGGGCGAGATCCTCGATCGGGAACGGGAGGCCGCGGTCGATGCCGAGCGCCCGGTTGGCGGCGGTGGCGGCGCTCGACATGCAGAACCGACCGTTGTAGTCGATCGACGCGCTGCGCAGGGCGACGCGCACGAACTTGCCCAGGGCGTACGCCTTCTCGTTGGTCAGGCCACCCCCGCCGAAAGCGCCGACGGCGTCGTTCCCGTACGCCCGCTGGGTCTTTCGGATCGCCTCGGTGATCCGCTCGAAGGCCTCGTCCCACGTGGCCTCCCGGAGCGGCCCGCCGGGGTCTTCGCGGACCAGGGGGGTGAGCAGGCGGTCGCGGTGGTCGAGCAGGTCGGCGGCGGTGAAGCCCTTCGCGCAGAGGCCGCCCTTGTTGACCGGGAAATCGCGCGGCTCGAGCCTCACCCGGGAAAGCTCGGGGGTCAGCGTCATGCCGCACTGCAGGGCGCAGTACGGGCAATGCGTATCGGTGGCCGTCACCTGACGAATGGTGCGGGGCGAATGTTTTCCGGCGGGACGATCGGCGTTGCGGTGGCGTACGGAAAACCCTACAAACGGGCGGCGGCGGTTGTGAGAAGGACGGACTCGAAACGGCTCGGGACCTGGTCAGGCCGCGGCTTCGTCGAGACGCAGCCGGTAACCCCGCTTGATCACGGTCTCGATGTGCCGGCCGGAGCCGAGCGCCGTCCGCAGCCGCGCCACGGCGACGTCGACCGCGTGCCCGTCGTTCCCGCGCGGCAGCGCCCCGATCAGCTGCTCCTTGGACACGACCGCGCCCGGCCGGACGGCCAGCGACGAGAGAATCGCCATCGCGGCCGGCGCCAGCGAGTGCGGCACCTCGTCGATGAGCACGGCGTGCCCGCGCAGCTCCAGCGTCGAGCCCGCCACGCGCAGCTTCACCGACCGGCGAGGCAGCTCGTCGGTGACCGTCTTGATCAGCGCCCCGAGCCGGTACCGTTCCGGCATCACGACCGGGACCCCCTGCACGGTGAGCGGCCCGGCCGTGACCGGCCCCACGCAGGCCACCAGCACCGCACCCGAGCGGAACCGGTCCAGCACGGCCGCCCGCGACGCCCCCGCCACCTGCAGGAACGCCTTGACCGCGGGCGCGCTGGTGAACGTCACCGCGTCGATCTGCCCGGCCGAGATCTGATCGACGAGCCGCCGTACGGGGCTCACGTCGGCCGGAAGCACCCAGCGATAGACCGGCACCTCCACGACGGCTGCCCCCGCGGCCCGCAGCGCGGCCACGAACCCGGTCTGCGGCTCCCCGTGCTCCTGCACCACGATCCGTAGCCCGGCGACGCCGTCGGCCAGCAGCCGCTCGAGGATCTCGTCGGTCGACTCGGTCTTGGCCGCCCAGTCCTCGCTGAGCCCGGCCGCCCGGATGGCCCCGCAGGGTTTCGGCCCGCGCGCGATGATGCGCGCGCCGCTCAGCACCTCGCGCAACTGCGCGCCGAGCCCCCACCCCTCGGCCGCCTCGAGCCAGCCGCGGAATCCGAAGCCGGTGGTGGCCACGACGAGGTCCGGCGCCAGCCCGATGCAGGCCGCCGTGGCCGCGTGCAGCGCGTCGTCATCCGCGAGCGGGACGATCGTGATCGCCGAGGCCGTGACGACCCGGGCGCCACGCCGCGTGAGCAGGACGGCCATCTCGTCGCGCCGGCGCTCGGCCGTCACCGCGACGGTGAAGCCCGTCAGCACACCCTCGACCGCGCCCCCGCCAGCCGCACCGACAACCATCAGCACCTCATCTCGGGCGGACCCACCGGCCCGCTTCCGTCAGGGTTCCCAGCCCGGGTTTCCACGACGTCCCCGCGTTGTTTCCGGACCGATAAGGCGACATCACCATCCCGCTCGCGGGATAGTGCTCAGAGCAGGTGGCCGCCGTCGGACTCGTCCTGGATCCGGCGTACGGCGGTGAACAGGTGGAACACCTCGATCCGCCCGTCCAGGAACCCCATCCGGTAGTCGGCGCCGGTGACCGGGTGGGTGGCCCGCGTCAGGTCGCGGTGCCCCGCTATCCCGTCCGCGCGGCCGGTGTCGTACGCGAGAAGCTCGTCATCCATGAGGTCAGCGCTTGCCGTCCATGGCTTTGCGGATCGCGGCGATCAGGTCCGCTTCGAAGACCGCGAGCTGCCCGTCGGCCACACCGACGCGATAGTCCGGGTCCGCGGCCCGCCCGTCGTCCCGGTGCCCCGCCACCCCGTCGGAACGCCCCATGTCGTAGGCCCGCAGGGCGAAATCAGCACTGTCCATCCCAACCCCCTCGAAGGTAATCGCGAACAACATTCACACGCGCCACTCGGCTTTCCCACCCTCCGATCTGCTCGCCCGAGACCCTTAAAGGCCGAGGTCAAGACCACGTCCAGACAGGATCTCGACCACCTGACACGCTTAGTAGTCATACGGATTCGGAGCGTGATGCAGGTGGGCCCGCGCTCCCCTGGGCGTACGGCGTGGTGGGCTATGGGCGGACGGTCGAGGGCTGGCGGTCGACGTCCCGGGCGGGCCGGCCGCGTTCGAGGGGGAGGAAACCGCACGTGAACGATGAGGAATATCGCGGGCCGGTGTTCCCGACGATCGGTGGCCCCCGGCCTCCGGTCGAGATCCGCCGGCGCGAGCCCGACTCCGGGGGCGGAGTCCGACTGTCCGGGACGGGCACCCCGCTCTGGTCCCGATGAGCCACTACGACGTCCTCATCATCGGCGCGGGCCTGTCCGGGATCGGCGCCGCGTGGCGGCTGCGCGAGGCTTTCCCCGACCGGACGTACGCGATCCTGGAGGCCCGGGACGTGATCGGCGGCACCTGGGACCTGTTCCGCTACCCCGGCGTACGGTCCGATTCCGACATGTTCACGCTGAGCTACCCGTTCCGCCCGTGGACCGACACCCAGTCGCTGGCCTCCGGCGACAAGATCCGCGCGTACCTCCAGCAGACCGCGGACGAGTCCGGCATCACCGGCCGGATCCGGTTCGGCGCCAAGGTGACTGCGGCCGACTGGTCGTCGCGGGACTCCCGCTGGACTGTGCGGCTGGCCGACGGCACGACGTTGACCACGAATTTCCTGTACGCCTGCACCGGCTACTACTCGTACGACGCCGGTCATCAGCCTGACTTCCCGGGCCTCGCCGAATACCAGGGCCGGGTGGTCCATCCGCAGTTCTGGCCCGCCGATCTCGACTACCGAGGCAAGCGGGTGGTCATCATCGGCAGCGGCGCGACCGCGGTCACGCTGGTGCCGGCCATGTCGCCGGACGCCGCGCACGTGACGATGCTGCAGCGCTCGCCGAGTTATCTGACCTCAGTGCCCAGCCGTGACGTCGTGGCCGACGTGCTGCGCCGGGCGCTGCCGGCCAGGGCCGCCAGTACGCTCGCCCGCGTCAAGAACATCCTGCTCACCCAGGGCTTCTACCAACTGGCCCGGCGCCGGCCGCAGCGCGTGCGCAAGGCGCTGCGGACGATGGCGGTACGCGGTCTGGGCGACGCGGCGTACGTGGACGAGCACTTCACGCCCCGGTACGACCCGTGGGACCAGCGACTCTGCGTGATCCCCGGCGGCGACCTGTGGGACGAGATCCGCGTCGGGCGGGCGTCGGTGGTCACCGACCACATCGACTCGTTCCTGCCGTCGGGCATCCGCCTGCGTACGGGAAGGGTCCTGGAAGCCGACATCGTGGTCTCGGCGACCGGGCTGACGCTGCTGCCGATCGGCGGCGTCGACCTCACCATCGACGGCGAGCCGGTGAAGATCGGCGAGCGGGCCGCGTACCGGGGCCTGATGCTGAGCGGAGTGCCGAACCTGGCCTACTGCATCGGTTACGTGAACGCCTCCTGGACGCTGCGGGCCGACCTTTTCCACCGGTACGTCATGCGGCTGCTGCGCTACATGGACCGGCACGGCTACGCCGTCGCCACACCCAAGACCCGCACCGGTCAGGGCCGTCCGCTGCTCGATCTCTCTTCCGGCTATGTGCAACGGGCGCTCGACATCTTCCCGCGCCAGGGCGACCGGGCCCCCTGGATCGTGCGGCAGAACTACCTGCGAGACGTGCTCACGACGCCGCGGGCCGACGTCACCCGGGACATGACCTTCGAGGAGACCACGACATGAGCGGCCCCTACCGGTTCACCGGCCGTACCGCCGTGCCGACCGGCGCCGCGAGCGGAATCGGCGAGCAATTGGCGTACGGGCCGGCCCCGCGCGGCAGTCACCTGGTGCTGGTCGACGTGGACGAGGGCTGCTCGTCCGAGCCAGGTGCCGCCCGGTGAGCTGGGTCGACGTGCGGGCCAGACGGATCCGCTACGTGACGAGCGGCCCCGAGGACGCGTCCACGGTCGCGAGGCGCATGCTGGTCGGCTGGCGCCCCGAGCCGCACCCACAGGTAGCGCGGCCAACCCCACTCTGACCGTCCGGCGCGACCGCGACCTGATCCTTCCCGCCGCGCACCCGAACGCCGCAGCGGCGGCCCTGCCCCACACGCGCTCCCACCTGTTGCCGACACCGTTCACCTGCCCCACATGAGCTGACTCACCAACGTGAGCTGCCGCCCGATCTCTCCGCCGGCGGTCCCACGCAACACGGCGACCGCGAACGCGTTCCCACGCACCACAGCCTTCGCCGTGAGCCCGACGATCCCTCACGCCTCGACCGCCCGGCCCTGCTCCGCCCCGAAGTCCAGAATTTCCACAGCCCGCACCCTATCGCCGAGGATATCGTTCCCGCGGGCTGCTATCAGATGGTAAATGTGGATCTGCGAACAGGTGTCCATTCACGGTCGGTCGAACGGCTGAGGTTGCGCAGGTCAGGTCCATGAACGCGTGGGCCGGGTTTATGCTTCCGGCAGCGTTTCGGTTAACGGGATCGGGCAAATCAGTCCGGATCGGTCAGAGTGACGAAGTGCCGTCCGCAAATATCCGTAGGTCAGCAATTCGGGCTAGTCACTGCGCTACCCATGAATGGACATGCGAACAGCGGCGGGGGGGCGACCTTTCCTTTACGTCCCGCCGTCGGGGGATCAATTCCCCTCTCCCGAGGCCGCGCGCGTTGGTCCCGAAGTGAAGAGTGCCGGCCTTCTTCTGTGGTGGTCTGTGCCGCGCCAGGGATGTCTTGTCGAGGTGTGCTGTGCTCCGGCGCCGCCCGGCGCGAGGTTGTTGTCGCGGACCGGCTT
>DASRYP010001064.1:0-2931 GCA_035687165.1 Actinoplanes sp.
GCACGGAGGCCCGAAGTGAGGCTGTGCGGCTGAGTGCCCTGGTCGAGCGCATCCGGGAGCGTGTGCCGGCGACCGTCCCCGACGTCGAGGTGGTCGGCGATCCGGAGCAGCGGCTGCCCCACCTGGTGACCTTCTCGTGCCTCTACGTCGACGGGGAGGCGCTGCTGCACGCGCTCGACCGGGCCGGTTTCGCGGTCTCGTCCGGCTCGTCGTGCACGGCGTCGACGCTGCGGCCGAGCCACGTGCTGGAGGCGATGGGCGTGCTCAGCCACGGCAACGTCCGGGTGTCGCTGCATCGGGGCACGACCGAGGCGGAGGTCGAGCGATTCCTGGCCGTGCTGCCGGGCATCGTCGCGGGCCTGCGCCGGGAGGCGGGGATGTGATGGACCTGATTCTGGACTGCCTGGGCCTGAAATGCCCGCTGCCGATCATCCGGCTGGCCCAGCGGATCGGCGAGGTGCCGGTCGGCGGGGTGGTTCGGGTCCTCGCCGACGACCCGGCCGCCGCCAACGACGTGCCCGCCTGGTGCCGCATGAAGGGCCACGGCTACCTGGGCTCCCCCGAGAGGGATGCCTTCGACGTACGGCGGGTCAGCTGATCAGGTTGAGGTAGTCGACGACCGGACCGACCGGGTCCTTGGCCAGGAACGTGTCGACGACCAGGCGAGGGCCCAGATAGGGCTCGTACTCCGCCTGGCGTTCCAGCACGCGGACCCAGTCGGGCACGCCGTCGTGGGTGCGGCTCTCGTAACGCTTCTCGACCCGGCGGCGGTGCTCGTTGTCGTCGCCCACCACGACCTCGACCACCCGCAGCGGCACGCCGGCCCGCTCGGCCGCCTCGACCCAGAGCTGGCGGGCCGCCTTTACCGGGCTCACCGCGTCGATGATCACGTGGTGGCCGATGCCGAGCTGCACCTCGGCCAGGGCGGCCACCACCCCGTACGCGGCGAAGCCCGGCCTCGGCTCGGTGACCTCGTAGCGCTGGAGCGCGAAGTCGACCGTGTCGACCGCCAGCACGCACGCGGGCAGCTCGGCGGCCACCCGCGCGGCGAGCGTGCTTTTCCCGACGCCCGGGAGACCGGCGAAGACGGCCAGCACCATTCGCGTTGGTTCCTTTCGGTCTTCCGCCGCCGGTCGGATCGGCTAGGCCGGGAGGTAGGACTTGATCTCGGCGGCCGCGACGTCCCCGTACGAGTCGGTGAAGCGCTTGGCGAAGTCCTCGGCGTGGACGTCGTACTCCTGGGGGCCGACCGACTCGAGCACGAGCGCGGCGACCAGGGAGCCCACCTGGGCCGCCCGCTCGAGGCCGAGGCCCCAGGAGATGGCCGAGAAGAAGCCGGCCCGGAAGCCGTCGCCGACACCGGTCGGGTCGTCGGGGATGACGTCACGGGCGACCGGGACGTGGATGCGCTCGAGGTCGCGTCCGGTGATCTCGACGCCGTCCTTGCCGAGCGTGGTGACGCGGATCTTGACATGCTCGAGGACCTGCTCGGAGGTGAGGCCGGCCTTGGTCTCGAGCAGGGACCGCTCGTAGTCGTTGGTCAGCAGGTAGTCGGCGCCGCTGATCAGGGTCAACACGTCGCTGCCGTCCATGCGGGCGAGCTGTTGCGACGGGTCGGCGGCGAACTTGAAGCCGCGGGATCGGCACTCCTGCGAGTGGCGGATCATCGCGGCCGGGTCGTTCGCGCTGATCAGCACGAGGTCGAGGCCGCCGGCGCGCTCGTGCACCGGGGTGAGCTCGATGTTGCGGGCCTCGGACATCGCGCCCGCGTAGAACGAGGCGATCTGGTTGAGGTCGTCGTCGGTGGTGCAGACGAAGCGCGCGGTGTGCGCGACCTCGCTGACGTGCACCGAGTCGCAGTCGACACCGTGCCGCTCGAGCCAGGACCGGTAGTCGGCGAAGTCGGCGCCGACCGCGCCCACCAGGATCGGGCTGAGGCCGAGCTTGCCCATGCCGAACGAGATGTTGCTGGCCACCCCGCCCCGCCGGACCACGAGGTCGTCGACGAGGAAGGAGAGAGAGACCTTGTGCAACTGATCGGCGATGAGCTGGTCGGCGAACCGCCCGGGGAAGTGCATCAGGTGGTCGGTGGCGATCGAGCCGGTGACGGCGATCTTCATGAGGGCCCTCGGGGTTCGTGGATTCTGGGGGCTTGCGTACGCAGCCTACCGGCTCGTTACGCGCAGCAGGCCGTCCCGTTAACGGGACGGCCTGCTGGTGGTTGTGCGCTGTGCGGGGCGATCAGTGGAACGAGTCGCCACAGGCGCAGGAGTTCTGCGCGTTGGGGTTGTCGATCGTGAAGCCCTGAGCGTCGATGCGGTCGGCGAAGTCGATCGTGGCGCCGGCCAGGTAGGGCGAGCTCATCCGGTCGACGACGACCGCGACGTCGCCGAAGTCGCTGACCACGTCACCGTCGAGCGAACGCTCGTCGAAGAACAGCTGGTAGCGCAGGCCGGAGCAGCCACCAGGCTGAACGGCGATGCGCAGGCGCAGGTCGTCGCGCCCTTCCTGCTCGATGAGGGCCTTGACCTTAACCGCGGCGACGTCGGTGAGGATGACGCCGGACGGGGCGATGGCCTCGACCGACTCGGTGTGCGCTTCAGTGGTCACTGCGTTACTCCCTGCCAGGTGCGGACTAATGCCGTACTGGCCAACGCTAACCCTATTCCCGAAGATTCCCAATCGGCGTGGCTTACTTCACCGCCGTCCGACCGCCCCTGACCTGACTAAAGACGGCTCCTGACCGAACTAAAGGCGGCCTGACCGCACTAACGGCGGCTCCACTGCGCGCTGATCCGGGTGGCCAGCTCGGTGAGGCCTCGGGCGGGCTCGCTCATCGCCGTCTCGGTGCTGCCGAAGTGCTCGGTCAGGGAATAAGTCTCGGTGACACCGGCGGCTGCGGCTTCCCGGTAGCCGGTCTCGTTGCGCCCG
>DASRYP010001065.1:0-3550 GCA_035687165.1 Actinoplanes sp.
TTCACGTGAAACCGGCGTGGACAGAACCGGCTCGCTCATGCGCAACCCGTCGAAGAGACTGCCGACAAGGGGCTCTACTGATACGACAGGCGATGAGCCACTTTGGGCTTGGTACTGGATCCGGGTCAGTGTCCTGGCGCGGGAAAGACCTCGGGAATGTGGCGTCCAAAGAATCGTCAGCGGCCGGGGACTTCGGAAGCTGCGAAGCCGGCCAGCACAAGCTCGACCCTCTGAAGGGTCTCAGGCTGTCGTCACGGATTCGGAGGTGTGCCGTGCGGGGATGCGCAATCCGGAAGTCAGCACAGTGCTCAGCGATCCCCGTTTCCTAGCTCGGATGGGCTGGCGAAGACTCGCGCATCGAGGCTCGGGCGAAGCCGTCGAGCGTGGAGGGAGTCGGGAGGGCCGCGACGGTGAACCGACAGGGTGGGAATTTGACCTCGCCACGCACGGTTTCACGTGAAACAGATCCCACGGATCGGGCGAGCAGTAGAGACCCTCGTTTAGTCCGCTGAGAGACACCGCACCGCTCGCGAAGCGCAAGGGAAACGTGGGGGAGGACTCGGCCACACCGACCCGCCAGGAGTGTTTCTAGGGTCTTGGCGTGGCCGGGATCAGCTTGGGCAATGAGTCGGCCCGATAGCGACGAAAGTCCCACTACTCACGCCCCACTAGCAGCGGGATCGCTTCCCCATCCCTGGCGGTCGCGGCCGGGCTTGACGCCACGTCGACGAACCGGTTCATCGACGGATTCCGGTTCCGGAATCGGCAAGAAGCGAGAGTCAACGACGGCCTAACTCCGGCCGAGGTATGTCCCCGTAGACCTGGAAAGTCCGTGCCTCGCGAGCGCCGTGCCTAAAGCCCGAGTCACGGGACCAGGAGCTGCTGGCTAAGGAGCCTCACCCAACTTGTCGCGCCTCGCCGCAGTGTCCGGGCGTCGCTTGTTTCACGTGGAACGGGAGGTGCGCTCTGGACTATGTGGTCGAGACTCCAGTTGATAATCAGGACGGAACAAGTAGGACGACTCCAGTTTGGAGGCCTTCTACCGAGCAATGAAACACGCGGAACAAATTCCGCCGCCATAGAGGTGTCGCCGACAAGGGGCTCGCTCATGCGCAACCCGTCGAGGAGACTCCTGCACGCTCTGCCGGGTTCCCCGCGAGCTGCTTGACGCCAGAAGGACGAGACGCCGAACGAGTCAGGTCCGGTTCGGGCTGGCCGACGGAAAGGCCCGGTCAGGACAGGGAGTGCGACGGAATGAGCGCAAGGGGAAGTGACGTCCCCACCCTCTCATGTGAGCGCATAAGAAGGCCGATGGCGAAACTCCTGAAGCTCGGAGACCTCAGCTTGAATGGGTGCGCCCCGGCGATGTCTCCGACGTGCAGCGAATTGCCTGGCGGTCGCCGGTGACGTCGAGGATCGGCTAACAATCGGGCTGTGAGCCTCTCGGTACGGACGTGATGAAAAAGTCGAGAAGGTCGAGGCCTCCAGGGTCCCGTTTCACGTGAAACGGCGGTATCGGCTCTCGCGATGTCATCGGTGCCACTCGACGCTCGGCCTGTAGCCGTCGATTGTCCACGCGCCTGGGTGGAGTCGACCGGAGACAAGAGCCCTCACCGTCGGGACCGGTGGAAAGCACCTCGAAAATCGAGCTGGGCGACCCCGGCGGCGGAGCTGTTCGAGATGGTCCCGGTCACGGGGCTGCCGCAGCCAACGACGTACGGTCGAGAGGGCCGCAACGACCCACCGCAAACAGAGAAGTCGATCCGGCCGGCGACAAGGTCCGCCTCGCCCGGTCCGCGTCTCACGTGACGATCACGGCAAAGTCTGCAGTCACCGGACGAGCCTTGTCCACCACACGCCATCAGGCACAGGGGTCACCTTGGTGTTGCCGCCCGCTGCCCGCACCGCCCGCCTACACGGTCCGAACCCCGCGTCCTACCCGCCCACACCACGAGGACACCGCCGCGCCACCGTCCGGGCCGTCGCTCGCCCGTCACCGTTCGCTGCCCCCCGGCGATGACGAGTATCAACTACTCCACCGACTATTACGCATCCTCACCGTCAACGATGAAAGCGGCCGGCTCGTCCTGATCCACTGTGCGACGGAACATCCCGGCTACCAGACGGGCACACCATCAGCACAACGGAAGCGTTGCTGAACAGACGAGGCACTCGCACTGGCCCCCTTGCCGGAACAAGAAGCGGGCCGGTCACAAACAGCTTTTTGGTGGCTGGGCCTAGTGACGTCAGGCGGCCTGGATGTGGTGCAGAAGACCGCTTGGCTGATCAATCCTCACTGGCGCCCCCCTGCGCAAAGAGATGAGATTCGAATCAAGCGATCGATCCGTCGCGCGGGGGAAATTGCGACTTTGGGCCGTCAGATTTGCCTTCTTGGGCTGAAAGGCAGAGACCGCAAATCCCAGGAGAATGGCTCTGACAGAACCGGTTTTCGGGGATAAGCGGTGGCTAGTATCCGCTTCACCGTGATGGGTATCGACGCGCGGTGGGGAGAAGTTGCGCCCAGCAGAAACAAACGAGGCACGCGACAGACCGCGTGCCTCGGAGTCGAGCTGAGCCGACCGGCTACTTCGGCGTGGCGGAACCCTCTTCCTCCACGCCAATCATTCCTACTATCCGTTCGAGGTCGTCGACCGTGGCGAACTCGATCGTGATCTTGCCCTTGTTCCGGCCTATGTCGACCTTGACCCGGGTGTCGAAGCGATCCGACAGCCGCTCGGCCAGATCATTGAGGGCGGGCGCATGGACTTTCGCACGCCGGGCCGGCGCCGCCTTCTTGGCCGGACCGTCCGCGATCGCCAGGGACACCAGTTCCTCGGTTGCCCGTACGGAAAGACCCTCGGCGACGATCCGCAGGGCAAGCTTCTCCTGGATCGCGCTGTCGTCCAGGCCGAGCAGCGCCCGCGCATGACCCGCCGACAGCACACCCGCAGCCACCCGACGCTGCACCGGTGCGGGCAGATTCAGCAAGCGGATGGTGTTCGAGATCTGCGGCCGGCTGCGGCCGATCCGCTTCGCCAGTTCCTCGTGCGTCGCGCCGAATTCTTCGAGCAGTTGCTGGTACGCGGCCGCCTCTTCGAGCGGGTTGAGGTTCGCGCGGTGGATATTCTCGAGCAGCGCGTCCCGCAGCATCGCGTCGTCGCGCGTGTCGCGGATGATCGCCGGGATGGTCTCGCGCCCGACGGCCTGGGCGGCACGCCAACGACGCTCCCCCATGACCAGCTCGTAGCGGCCGTCGACGGTCTCGCGTACGACGATCGGCTGGAGGAAACCGACCTCCTGGATCGAAATCTTGAGCTCGTCGAGCGCCTCATCGTCGAAGACGTGACGCGGCTGCTTCGAGTTCGGTTCGATCGAGGTGACCGGGAGCTCGGCGAAGCGCGCACCCGGTACCGGGGCGAGATCATCCGTAGAAGAAGCAGCCGGCACAGGAGCATCAGATGCGGCAGAAACGGGAGAGGCAGTTGCAGGCGCCGGCGGGGCAATGACCGGCGCGGCAGGCTCAGCCGCAGGTGGTGCGGGCGGCGGTGAG
>DASRYP010001066.1:0-3801 GCA_035687165.1 Actinoplanes sp.
CCGGCCCCGCCGGCCCCACCGGCCCAGCCCCGACGACGCGGCGCCACGGCACGGGGATTGTGGGCAGGATCCGGCTGTGGGGCCCGGTTCGGGGTTCGAACGGCTGCGGCAGCGGGGGGCTCAGCTCAGGTCGAGGGTGAACTCGGCACGGTGGACCTGGCCGGCTACCTGGAACTCCAGGAAAGCGCGGTAGCGAGCGGCCCCGGGGATCGAGACGGCGAACTTGATCGCGCCGTCGGCCAGGTCGGCGTCGGGGTGGACGTGGACGTAGCCGAGGTCGCCCTCCCGCACTACGACCAGGTGGCCGTACGAGCCCAGGTAGCGTTCGAGAGTCGCGGGGCCGGGGGCGCCGGTCCGCGCAACCCGGAAGAGGACGGGAACGGTGGCGCCGGGGGCGGGGGTGCCCTCCATCGTGACGGTGAACGGACCGGCCTCGGAATCGGCGCGGGGGGCGGGCAACGTAGGTTCGGGGGCGGCGCCCGGCACCTGGTGGTCGATGCCGAGCACGAGCGGGACGTCGGCACCCTCGGTGGGGGCGACGGTGAAGTCGGCGAAGACGCGGTAGGCGCCCGGCCTGGGCAGCTTCAGGGGCGCGGTCCACAGCCCGTCGGGGGACATCGTGGGGTGCAGATGCTGGAAGCCGTCGAGACCGCGGCCGACCACGACCAGGTGCAGCGCTTTGTCGTGTACGACGGCGAAGCGGGTGGCTGGTTGGCGGTCGGCTCCGACGATCCGGAAGGCGTAGTCGACCGTGCTGCCCGCGGCCTGCGAGCGCCGGACGGGCTGCAGGGTGTAGCCGCCGGCGCTGACGGTCGTCCCGGAAGCGTCGACGCTGGCCGCGCCTCCGTCGCCGCCGCCGTGCCGGTGGCCCGGGCCGATCAGGGCCGCAGGCGCGACCACCGGTGGGGCCGGGGTAACCGGCAGCGGCTCGGGCGCCGTGCTCCGGCCCAGCGCGTAGCCGCCGATCAACGCCACGACAACCGCGCCGACAGCGATCGGCACCACCCTCCCAGCCGCTGTTCTCTCAGCCGCTGTTCTGCCGGCCGCTGCTTTGCCCGCCGCGGTTCTGCCCGCCGCGGTTTTGGTTTGGGGGCCGGCACTCGCAACTCGTAGCCGCCAGATCACGACGCCCGCCAGGGCCACCGCGACCGCCCCAGCGCCGAGCCAGCCGAGCAGATTGCTGTCGTCGCCCTTCGGCAGGGCGGCGGTGGGCGACGACGACGACGGGACGGCGGCCGCCGCCGAGGGGGCCGCGCCCTGCTTGCCGGTCAGCGCCGGATCGGCCTGGCCGGTCGGCGGCGTCCAGCCGGCCGGTGCGGTCGTCGCCGGTCCGGTGTATTTGAAGGTCAGCGTCCCGTGAACGGAGTCCCCGTCGGAGGCCTGCGACTGATAGTCGACTTTGTACTCGCCTGCCGCCGGGAAGTGGGCGACGTTCACGCGCGCCGGATAGCCGGTCGTGTACTGCTTCGGCTCGAACTTCCCGTTCGCCATGAAGTATTCGGTCACCGGCTTGTCCAGCGGTCGCGGGCTCGCGTGCTCCCACCCGTTGTCGACCCGCCCGCCGTTCGGCGCGGTGACCGCGAACCAGGCGTTGTCCGGCACTTGCTCGGTGAAGTAGAGCTCCACACTGCCCAGCGGCGCCGTCACTGTAGCGTTGTTCGCCGGGGTCGACATGGCGAGCGTGCCGTGCGCGAGGGCAGGCGTCGGCACGGCGAAGACGACTGCGACGGCAGCGAGGAGCGCGAGAAAGGTTCGCCGGACAGATCCCATCGCCCCATCCTCGGAGCCTGGCGACTTTAGTCAAGCCATCGAGATCTCTTTATTCATCAGACCGAGGTTCCGCCCACGTTTTGCGAATGCTTTCCCCCGGGATACCCGGGACGAGAGTCGATCGGCCGGTGGCCGCACCCGCCGGTTCCCTGTTGGCGGCTTGGCGAAGCGCGCGCTATCGTTCCGCTCAGCGAGGTGCGGCGTCGGAACGCCTCGTCGCCGGCTCGGCCCCTTGGCGCACGGAAATCACGTGCTGGAGCCAGGTATGAACACTCTCGTCATCGGCGCGCGCGGCAGCGTCGGCCAACTCGTCCTCGACGGCCTGATCGCCCGCGGCGTGCCTGTGCGGGCCTCCGCCCGCCGCCCCGAGCCCGGCCAGTTCCGCGTCGACCTGACCGAACCGGCCACCCTGATCCCGGCCTTCGACGGCGTCGAGCAGGTCTTCCTCTACGCCAACCGCGAGAGCGTCCCAGACGTCCTCGAAGCCGCCCGCGAGACCGGCGTACGGCGGATCGTGTTGCTCTCCTCGGGCAGCGTCCTGCATCCCACGTCCGCGGGCAACCCGATCACGGAGGAGCACCGTGCGATCGAGGACGCCTTCGCGGCCGCACCCGATCTGACCGTGATCCCGATCCGCCCGCTGGTCCTCGCGACGAACGCACTGCCGTGGACCCGTCCGGGACCGGTCGCGCTCTACCGCCCCGAGGCGCGCACCGCCCCGATCCACGAACGCGACATCGCCGCCGTCGCGGTAGCCGCCCTCACCGGAGACGACGACACCACCGGCATCCTCACCGGACCGGTACGGCTGAGCCAACGCGATCAAGTGGCGGCGATCAGGCCGGACGCGACCGTGAACGCCCTCACTCGTACCGAGGGACTGGCCCACTTCTCGCGATTCATGCCGGCTCCCGAAGCCGAGGCGGTGCTGCGCTTCCTCGACGACGCCGCCGCGGGCAATTCCCTCGCCACCGACACCGTCGAGCGGATCCTCGGCCGCCCGGCACTTTCGTTCGACACGTGGGTCGCCGACCACACAGCCAGCTAGGCGAGCGACTCGTCCGGGCCTTCGCGGCTTTTAAGACTGTTTTAGAACACTCGTTTGACATCCCCCGCACTAATGGACGGAGGGACGTTCCGCCTTTAGTAGACCGTCACCGCGACGCCCCCGGCCACGACCACAGCCCCCGAGGCGACCAGCAGGGCGGTGCAGAGCTTTCGCGTACGCGGGCTCGGGGGTGACTGGTCGAGCCAGGCGATCAGTACGCCCCAGGAGGCCGCGAGTGCACCGGCCAGGAATCCCAACATCGTTGCAGGATGCCGTCACCGGCCGTGGAGCGGCTCCAACGGCCGGTGACGTCGAGGTGAATACCGCGCTAGTTCTTCGCTGCGGCCGGCTGCTTGAGGATCGCCGCCGCCTTGTCGATGTCGGCCTGCTTGACCGCCGTCAGCGAACCGAAATTCTTGACCGCCTGGTAGTAGGTCCAGGCGAGGCTGCTGCAGGCTGCTCCCGAGACGCCGCCGTAGTTGGCGCAGACCCGCTTCAGGTCCTCGTAGAACGTGCTGTCGAGCCTGGCCTTGTTGGCCGAGAACGTGCCGATCGCCTTGTAGTTGCGGTAGCCGAAGTCGTGGTGCCAGCAGGAGTTCTCGAATGGGTAGCCCAGCGGGTTGTCCGGGCTCGTCGAGCAGTAGTCGGTGGTCCAGTCGAAGCCGTACGACGCCCAGGGCGGGCGGTTGTTACGGGCCGCGTTCCATTCCGCAGTGCTGCCCGCGGTCGGCTGGGTCCAGCGGGACAGAACAGTGGCCTTGGAGTCCGCGGCATAGGCGGCGCCGGCCGGGAAGAGAGCGGCGAGGGCGAGGAGCAGGACGACGAGGGCACGTCGGGTCAACGGAACCTCCTGGTTGAGGGGATGCCCCAGAGCCTCCGGCCTTTCGGTGAACTCATCCATACCCGTCTATGAAATCTGGCGCTCCGCGCGCGCAACTCCTGACGGCCATTCCTTAACGATCACTAATGTGCTTGTCTGGACG
>DASRYP010001067.1:0-2057 GCA_035687165.1 Actinoplanes sp.
GGTCAGCAGGACGCCGTCCGGGCCGTGCTCGAGCACGCTGAGGTGCACGACCGCGTCCTCCACGCTGTTCGCCGCGGTGATGATCGTGCCGGTCTTCCGCGCGCCCGCGGCCAGCACGATCTCCATCGGGATGTTGGTCGGATCGCCGAAGCTGAGCAGGATCGGCCCGTCGCCCCGGACGAGCTCGCAGGCCAGGTCGAGGCTCTCCCGGTCGGTGACCGCGAGCCGCACGCCGCTGGGCCGGTCGGGCCGAGCGTGCCGCCGGGGGTCGACCAGGACCAGGTCGGCGGCGCCGACGTCGTCGGGCAGCTCGTCCGGGACGAGCACGCGGGTGACGGTAGGGGGCAGCGCCGCCAGGTCGGCCGGGTCGTCCGCGACGATCGCGTCGAACCGCTGGTGGATCGCCTCCTCGCAGACGGCCCGTTTGGTGTCACCGAGCCCGCGAAGGTCCACCCAGCACAGTTTCGCGTTCATCGGGTCACCACCGGCGTTCGGCCGCCGTGCACGAGGTCGGCGAGCCGGCCCGCAACCGCGCCGGGTTCGGCGGCCGTGAAGACCACCCGCCCCGCCGCGACGCCGCCCGCCCCGGCCCGCAGGGCTGCCTCGAGCCGCGCGAGCACGTCGCCGCCGGTGCCGCCCGCGGCCAGCACCGGCACCGAGCAGGCGGCGGTGATCCGTGCGATCGCCACCGGGTCGTCCGGCAGGGCCGTCTTGACCAGGTCGGCGCCGAGCTCGGCGGCGACGGCCACCGCGTGCGCGACCTGTTCCGGGTCGCGGGCGGCGGTGACGGCCGGTCCACGTACGTACATCATGGCCAGCAGCGGCATACCCCAGCGGTCGCACTGCTCGGCGGTCGCGGCGAGGTGGGCGATCTGCCGGGCCTCGGTGGCCGAGCCGAGGTTGACGTGCACGCTCACCGCCTCGGCGCCGAGGCGCAGCGCCTCCGCGACCGTGGCCACCGGGTACTTGGCGTCCGGGTCGGCGGCCAGGTTGGTGCTCGCGTTCAGGTGCAGGATCAGCGACATCGTCCGGAATCGGTCGGGGCGGACCCGGCGTACGGCTCCCTTGTGCAGCACGACGGCGTCCGTCCCGACATCGGCCAGCCGGGCCAGCAGGCCGTCGAGCGTGCCCTGATGGGCCATCGGCCCGGCCCCGACGGCGTGGTCGAGGGGCACCACCAGCAGTCCTGACGACCGGTGCCCGTAGAGCCGGCGCAGACGCAGGCGCCGGGCGAAGGATCCGTTGCCGTGCACGGGAGTCACCTCGATTCGGTTCGGCCTCACCAGAGGCATTCCGGACGTTAGCGACGGGCCCGGCCCGCTCCTACTGCTCGAACGAGTAGGTCCCCGGGTATCCGCAGGTCAGCGCGGCCCCTGAGCGGATGGGTAGTTGCCGCGGCCGGACGTGGGCGCTGGGATCGGACGATGACGAATCACGACCTGGCCGTGGTCGCGATCCCGCCCTCGGCGCGCAGAACCGTGCCGGCCGACGAGATCGGCTTGCGGATCACTCGATCGGGTGATCCGCGACCCGGGTGACGGCGCGGTCCACGCGCTGGTCGCGGAGCGTGTCCGATCCATCCAGTTCCATGTGGAGTCGCTGCTCACGGTGGACGGCGCGGCGATTCCGCGGTCGTTGCTGACGGGGGTCGCCCCGGACACCGACCCCTCAGATGATCGATTGGATTCGAACGACCGGGTAGGGCATGGTGCCATCGACACGGGCATCACCAATGGGTCGCCCGGTCGGAAACCCCACCCTGACGGTGACCGCAGCACGGCCGGACAGACGGTCGGATAGAACCGCAAAACGTTATTAGCTGTGAGCGCCGCCGATCCAGACCGGCGGTCGAACCCCTCGGCCACGCGACTCACTGCGAGGGAGACGGGATTTTGCCCGAGGAACGTCCCGCGACGCCCCCCGCCGGTGGCCAGACCGCCGGTGGCCAGACCGCCGGTGGCCAGATCGTCGGCCGGGCTCGAGAGCTCGTGATGATCCGCCAGGCGCTGGACGACACCAGGGACGGCACCGGCGGATGTCACGTGATTCTCGGACCG
>DASRYP010001068.1:0-5863 GCA_035687165.1 Actinoplanes sp.
GTGGGCGAGCAGCCTGCCCGACGGCATCGACACCAAACTCGGCGAGGGCGGCTACAAGCTCTCGGCCGGTCAGGAACAGCTCGTCGCGTTCGCGCGCATCCTGGTCCGCGACCCGCACGTGGTGATCCTCGACGAGGCCACCGCGCGGATGGACCCGGTCACCGAGTCGTGGGTCCAACGGGCCACCGACCGCCTGCTCACCGGCCGCATCGGCGTGATCGTCGCGCACCGGCTGTCGTCCGTCCAGCGCTGCGACGAGGTGGTGGTGCTGGCCGACGGCGAGGTGCTCGAGGCGGGCCCGTTGCGCGCGTCGAGGCGGTTCGCCGAGCTGATGGCGAGCAGCAACCTGGCCGTGCCCGCGACGACGGCGGGCGGCGGCGCGCTGCTGGTCGAGGAGCACGACTGGGACACCGCGGCGCGGGTCGAGCTGGGGGCGGAGGCACTGGCCACCAAGTTGCCGCCGGTCGACCCGCCGCCGCTGCCCGACGCGCCGCGCACCCGCACGATGCGCGAGATCGTCCGGCTGACCATGAACGACAAGCGGTACGGGCTGGGCGCGGTCTCGCTCTTCGTGATCCTCGTGCTGCTCGGCCTCGACGGCGCGATCCTGCCGCTGCTCTGGGCCGATGTGGTCGACAACGGGGGAAATCCGCTCTACCCCGCGATCGGGATCGCCGCGGGCCTGCTGGTCGCGATCCCGACCCTGTATTACACGGGCGCCTGGTTCCCCGAGTGGTGGGTCCGGCAGATGCTGCGGATCAGCCTGCGCCTGGTGCACGGCCAGGTCGGCCCGCGCCGGGTCAGCAAGCACACGCCCGCCGAGGTCGTGGCCCAGGGCGGCGACACCGAGCGCGTCGTCATGCTGGCCGACAACCTCATCGACAACGCCACCAGCCTGGTCATGGTGGTGGCGATGACGTTGGCGGCCCAGTCGTTCGTGCCCGCCCTGTTCTTCCTGGGCACGATGGTGATCTCCGGTCTCGCGGCCACCCTGTTCGGTCCGAAGCTCGAGAAGGCGGCCCGGCGCACGGTGGCGGCCCGCGCGGGGTTCGCCACCGCCCTGGTGTCGTCGCTGTCAGCGGCCCGGACGGTCAAGCTGGCCGGCGCCACCCAGCCGGTGCTCGCCCACCTGGCCCGGCTCGACGGCGTCCGCAGCGATCTGCAGCGCCGCGAGATCTCCATCCAGGTGTGGGCGCGCTCCACCCCGTCGATCGCCAGCGGCCTGCTGCCGATCGCGGTGTGGGCGCTCTACCTGTCGGGTTCACTCTCGGCCGCGGCCACCCTCATCGCGGTGGCGGTACTGGGGGCGGCGCGCTGGTTCGCCTGGACCACGGCGTCGCTGGTCTCCCAGTTCCCGTCGGCCCGGGTCTGGACCCGGCGCACGGTCGAGATGACCGGCGTCACCGACTACTCGTCCGACGTGCCCGGGGTCGACCTGGCCGCGGGCACCGCACCGGCCCCGCCGACCGCGCCGCGCAACCCGTTGCGCACGCTGGAGCTGCGGAACTTCAGCGCGGTGCACGAGAACGGCACGGTCGGGGCTCAGGACGTGGACCTGACGGTCGAACGCGGCCAGCTGGTGCTGGTCGTCGGGCCGGTCGGCTCGGGCAAGTCGTCGCTGCTGCGCGCGCTGGCCGGCATCGTGCACCACGCCGGTGAGCTGCGCTGGAACGGCGAGCCGGTGAACGAGCCGGAGGTGTTCCTGCGGCCCAATCAGGTGGGCTACGTGGCCCAACTGCCGCGGGTGCTCTCGGGCACGGTGGCCGACAACATCCAGCTCGGCCACGAGGTGGACGCGGCCGACGCGGTCTCGACGGCCCAGCTGGAACACGACCTGGCGGCGGCCGGAGGCGGTCTGCAGCTGCTGATCGGCCACAAGGGCACGCGGCTGTCCGGTGGCCAGCTGCAGCGGCTGGCGCTGGCCCGCGCCTTGGCGCCACGCACGGAACTGCTGATCGCGGACGACGTGTCGTCGGCGCTGGACGTCACGACGGAGCTGGAACTCTGGCGGGCATTGCGCGCCCACGGCGTGACGGTGGTCGGCTCGACGTCGAAGCGGGCGGCGCTGAGCCAGGCCGACCGGGTCGTGGTTCTGATCGCCGGCAAGGTCGAGGATCAGGGCACGTGGCAGGACCTCGAAGACCGCTGGGGTCACCTGGCGGGCTGAACCACCGACGAGATGGCCGCCGGCAACGCCGTGATCCAGGTGTTCCTGACCGACCTGCCCGCCGTGTCGCTGGACCTCGGGCCGCGGCCTTTGGAGCAAGCGTTCTGGGGCCGCGGCCGGGTGGCTGATCAGCCGCGCCGGGCTTCCATCGCCTTGACGGCCGCCACGACGGTGTCGGCCGGGATGGCGAACCCGACGCCGATGCTGCCCGTGGAGGAGCTGCCGGCGGTGGCGATCGCGACGTTGATGCCGATCACGTGCCCGGAGAGGTCGACCAGCGCGCCACCCGAGTTGCCCTGGTTCATGGCGGCGTCGGTCTGGAGGAGGCCGGTCAGGTTCTCGCTGCCGCCGCTGCCGCCGACCGCGGACTCGGTGGCGGTGTCGATGCTGCGGTCCAGCGCGGACACGATGCCGGACGTGACCGTGTTCTCCAGACCGAGCGGCGCCCCGAACGCCAGTACGGAGTCACCCACAGCGACGCTGTCGTTCGTACCGAAAGTGACCGGAGTCAGGCCGGAGAGCCCGGAGGCCTGCACCAACGCCAGATCGTGAGCAGTGTCGGTGGCCACGACCTGGGCCGGCACGGTCCGCCCGGAGGAGAGCCGCACGCTGGCGGTGCCGCCGCCCTCGATGACGTGGTTGTTGGTAAGGATCAGGCCGTCCGTGCCGATCACCACGCCGGAGCCCAGGGACGTCGCCTGGTCGCTGTCGACGAGCACGGTGACGACGCTCGGCTGCACCTGCTTGACGATGGCGGCGAGGTCGGCGCCGTCAGTGCCGGTCGCAGTGCCGGTCGCGGTGGTGGTGGGGTGGTCGATCAGGTAACGCTCGGCGGCCACGCCACCCGCTGAGCCGCCCACGGCGATCAGCGCGAGCACGGCGGCTCCTCCGGCCACCCGGCGCGGCCAGCGCCGGTCACCGGACGACGGTGCGAGCGGAGGTTCCGGCGGGGGCGGCGGCGTCACGTTGTCGTGGTAACCGTCGGTGTGTCCGGAGTGAGTGGGCCGGCTCATCAGATCGGTCATGGCGACGCCTCGATTCGTTGGCTGATGAGGCAACAGTGGCCCCGAAGCTTGTCGGGATCCGGTGAGACGTCTGTGGGTTCTCTGTATGTCCTCGGTCACCCCGCCCGGCGCGAGGGGCACGTGGTCGCTGCCCGCTCGGGGTGGTCGCGGCCCGCTCGGGGTGGTCGCTGCCCGCTCGGGGTGGTCGCGGCCCGCTCGCTGCGTAGTCGCGCCCTAGAGTTGGGGCATGACCTCGTCCGATCTGATCACGTACTTCGACGACGCGACCGGCGAGCGGTTCGGCCTGACCACCGGTGAGTTCGGTGGCTGGACGGCGGCGACCGCCGCGCTGCTCACCGAGGGTTGCGAGCTCGGTCCGGGCGCTACCGCCGCGGTGCTGTTGCCGCCGCACTGGCAGACCGCGGCCGTCCTGCTCGGTGCCTGGTCGGCCGGGCTCGAGCTGTCGATCCGTGGCTGGGCGACCGCCGGTCTGATTCCGGCGGGTGACGCCCTGGACGTGACGTTCGTGGAACACCGCCGTATCGGCAACTGGCTCGACGAGGTTCCGGCCGGGCGGCACCAATTCGTCCTCGGACTGGCCGCGCACGGCGCCGCCACGGCCGAGGTACCCGAGGGCTACCAGGACTACACGACCGCGCTGCGTCCCTACCTGGGAGTACGCCCGCCGCACCCGGCGGTCGAGGAGCACCGGCCCGCGGTCGTCGACGGCACGACCTACCGGGAATACGCCGAGGCTGCGGTGGCCCTCGCCGAGCGGAACGGCATCGGCCCCGGCGACCGGGTGCTGATCGACACGGCGACACAGGAGCAGCCGCTGATCTGGCTGCTGGGCCCTATGTCAGTCGGTGCGTCGATCGTCCTCTGCGCGAATCTTGACGCTGCCCGCCTCGACCAGCGGATCGCCAAGGAGCGGGTAACCAAGGTCCTCCGATGAGCTGATCCACTGGGGACGATCACCTCATGGATATGAATCCGTACGCCGGGTAACCTGCGGCGCATGGAGGTATTCGATCAACTTGCCGAGAAGTACCAGGACGAACACAGCCACAACCCCTTTCAGGCCGCGCTGATCGAACAGATCGCCGCGGTGCTTCCGGGCGGCACGTCGGTGCTCGATCTGGGCTGCGGGACGGGGGTGCCGACGGCCAAGGTGCTGACCGAGTCGGATCACCGGGTCGTGGGCGTGGACATCTCCGAGGGGATGCTGCGTCTGGCTCGCGAACAGGTGCCGGCCGCCGAGTTCGTGCATGCCGACTTCAGGGAGCTGGCGGACGATTTCGGCAGCTTCGAGGCGGTGACCGCGTTCTTCGCGCTGCTGATGCTCAGCAAGGCCGACATCGAGCGCACGCTCGACAAGGTCCACGGCTGGCTGAAGCCGGGCGGCTACCTCGGCATCGGCATGGTCAACTTCGACGGCGACAGCCTGCCGTTCGAGTTCCTGGGCGTGCCGGTGACCGTTTCCGGCTATCTGGAGCCCGATCTGGCCGCGGTGCTCGAGGCGCACGGCTTCGCCGTGGACAGCATCGAGACGGTGACGTTCACGCCGGCCGACGGCCCGGAGGAGAGCCAGATCTTCGCCCTGGCCCGGAAGTCCGCCTGACGGCGGCTCTTGCCCGACGACGCCCTGTTCGCGCCGTCGCCGTCCGAACGACGGCGCGGTCAGGGCAGGACGCAGCACGGTCAGGGCAGGACACGGCACGGTCAGGGCAGGACGCAGCGCAGTCAGGGCAGGCGGCGTCCCGGCCCGACGTCGGGGTTCAGTCGTCGAAGGTGACGGTCACCTTCGGGGACGCCGGGGTCGACTGGCAGGTCAGGACGAAGCCGGCGGCCACCTCGGCCGGTTCGAGGGCGAAGTTGCGCCGCATCACCACGTCACCTTCGACCACCCGGGCCCGGCACGTGCCGCAGACCCCGCCCTTGCATGCGAAGGGCAGGTCGGGCCGGCTGCGCTGGGCGCCTTCGAGCACGGTGGCGCCCTGGGCGACGGTGACGGTCGTGGACCGGCCGTCGAGCAACACGGTCACCTCGCTGCTCTCGGCCGCCGGCGTCGACTCCTCGCGTACCGGTTCCGGCGGCGCCTCGTCGACCCAGAAGAGCTCACGGTGGATCCGCTCGGGCGCGACCCCGGCCGCACCGAGCACCTCGGTCGCGTCGACGACCATCCCGAACGGCCCGCACAGCCACCAGTGGTCGACCGCCCCCACGTCGAGCAGCAACGGGAGCAGGGCCCGCAGCTTCGCCCCGTCGAGCCGGCCGCTGAGCAGATCGACCTCGCGCGCCTCGCGGGACAGCAGATGCACCAGTTCGAGGCGGGACGGGTGCTGGTCCTTCAAGTCGGACAGTTCCTCGGCGAACATCACCGTGTCGGCGTGCCGATTGCCGTACAGCACAGCGACGTGGGCCTTCGGGTCGCGCAGCAGCGAGGTGGCGATCGACAGCACCGGCGTGATGCCGGAACCTGCCGCGATCATCACGTGCCGCCCGCCCGCTCCGAGTTCGGGCGTGAACGTGCCGGAGGGCGGGGCCACCTCGACAGCGTCGCCGACCCGCAGCTCCCGCACGAGCCATCCGGAAACCCTCCCGCCGGGCACCTCGCGCACGCCGATCCGGGGTCGGGCGCCGTCGGGGGCGCAGATCGAGTACGACCGGCGCTCGTCCCGCTCGTCGCCGG
>DASRYP010001069.1:0-8269 GCA_035687165.1 Actinoplanes sp.
CGAGAAGTCGGTGCTGGCCGTGCTCGACGTGGTGACCGAGCTCGACCAGCTCGCCCCCCAGCCCCTGCCGACCACGGAGAAGGCCGTGGACATCACCCCGCGTTGACGGGCCGGGCGGCTGTACGAAAGCATGACGGCGAGCGGTAGCGGAGGAACCCGGTGCGAAATCCGGGACGGTCCCGCCACTGTGACCGGGGAGCCATCCGCCAGCACGCCACGGCCCGCGAGGACCGGAAGGCGGCGGGCCGGCGTCGATCCGGGAGTCAGGAGACTCCGGCCGCTCGCGCCATTCGCCGCGCGGGCGTGGACACCCGCGCAGAAGGGGATCCACGTGACGCCGTACCCGTTCCCGGCCGTGGTCGGCCTCGCCGACCTGCGCCTCGCCCTGCTGCTGACCGCCGTCTCGCCCGCTGTGGGCGGCGTGCTGGTGCGTGGCGAGAAGGGCACTGCCAAGAGCACCGTCGTACGGGCCCTGGCGGCCCTGCTGCCCGAGGTGGCGGTAGTGCGCGGCTGCCGGTTCGCCTGTGCCCCGGCCGCGCCCGACCCGCACTGCCCGGACGGGCCGCACGCGCCGGACACCCCCGCACTGCACCGCCCCTCGGCCCTGGTGGAGCTGCCGGTCGGGGCGACCGAGGATCGCGTCGTGGGCACGCTGGACATCCAGCGGGCACTGGCCGACGGGGTCAAGGCGTACGAGCCGGGGCTGCTCGCCGCAGCGCACCGCGGGGTGCTCTACGTCGACGAGGTCAACCTACTCCCGGACCACCTGGTCGACCTGCTGCTGGACGCGGCGGCGATGGGGCGGGCGCACGTCGAGCGGGACGGGGTGTCGGTCAAGCACGCGGCCCGGTTCCTGCTGGTCGGCACGATGAACCCCGAGGAGGGGGAGCCGCGGCCGCAGCTCGTGGACCGGTTCGGGCTCGTCGTGACGGTGGCGGCGCCCCGGGACGCGAGGCAGCGGGCCGAGGTGGTGCGCCGGCGGCTGGCGTACGAGCTGGACCCGGAGAGGTTCGCGGCGCGCTTCGCGGGGGACGAGCGGGAACTGGCGGCCCGGATCGTGGCGGCCCGCGACCTGCTGCCGCGGGTGGTGCTGCCGGACTTCGAGATCGACCGGATCGCGCGGGTCTGTCTCGCGTACGGGGTCGACGGGATGCGGGCGGACATCGTCGTCGCTCGTTGCGCGGTGGCCCTGGCCGCTTGGCACGGCCGTGAGTTGGTCACCCGCGAGGACGTACGGGACGCCGCGCGGCTCGCGTTGCCGCACCGGCGCCGGAAGGATCCGCTCGACCCGCCGGGCACGGACGAGCAGCGTCTGGAGGACGCGCTCGCCGAGGCGGACGCGCAGGAGGAGGGGCCGGAGGACTCGCCGCCCGACGGTGGTTCGCGCCCTGACGGCGACGGCCCGGACGACGGTAGTCCCCGGGGTGGGCAGCCTGCTGCATCCGACGAAACGAACAAAAGCCACGGAACTGGCGGCGGGCATCGCGCTGGTCGCCCGGAAAGCGGCGGGCCAACCGACACGAGCGCCGGCACGACTGAGCACGGCACGACTGAGCACGGCATGACCGAGCACGGCATGACCGAGCACGGCATGAATGGGCACGGCACCACTGACGGCGGTACAGGCACGCCGGCCGCGGCCGGATCCGCCTACCGCACGAGGACGCTGAGCATCGCCCGGCGCGGCGACGCCGGGCACACCGGTCGCCGGTCGCCCTCGCTGTCGCGGCGTGGGCGGGTCATCGGCTCGCGGGTGCCGATCGGCCGGCCGGCCGGGGCGCCGCACCTGCCGGCCACCCTGCGGGCCGCGCTGCACCGCGGCGCCCGCGACGTGGAACCCCGCGACCTGCGCGAGGCCGTCCACGTCGGACGCGAGTCCAACCTGGTCCTCTTCGTGGTCGACGCCTCCGGGTCGATGGCCGCCCGCCGCCGCATGACCGTGGTCAAGACCGCCGTGCTCTCCCTGCTGCGCGACGCCTACCAGCGGCGCGACCGGATCGGAATGATCACCTTCCGGGGGCACGCGGCCGAGGTGGTGCTGCCGCCCACGTCGAGCCACGAGGTCGGGGTGCTCCGGCTCGCGAGTCTGCGCACAGGCGGGCGTACCCCCCTGGCCGAAGGCCTGCGGACCGCGGCCGCGACCATCGCGACCGAGCGTCGCCGCGACCCCCGCCGCCGTCCCCTGCTGATCGTGGTCACCGACGGACGCGCCACCAGCGGACCCGACCCCGCCCTGGTCGCGCCCGCCCTGGCCGGCGTCTCCGCCGTCGTCGTCGACTGCGAGTCCGGCCCGATCCGGCTCCGCCTCGCGGCTCGGCTGGCCACCGCGCTCGACGCCGACCTGCTGCCCCTGGAGAGTCTCGAGATGGCGAAGGCCGCATGATGCCGCTGACCAGCACCGACTCGGGATGGGCCGGCTGATGCCGCAGGGGAAGGTCGCCGTCGTGCCCGCCGACGGGCTCACCACCCGGCAGCGGCGCCGCCAGGCCGTGCTCGCCGTGCACACCGGGCAGGGCAAGGGGAAGTCGACCGCCGCGTTCGGGATGGCGCTCCGGGCGTGGAGCGCGGGCTGGCCGATCGGGGTGTTCCAGTTCGTGAAGTCGGAGAAGTGGCGGGTCGGCGAGGAGGCCGCGCTCAAGGCGCTCGGCACGCTCGCGGCGACCGCGGGCGGGGCCACGGTCGCCTGGCACAAGATGGGCGAGGGCTGGTCCTGGATCCAGCGGCCGGGGAGCGTTCGTGACCACGCCGCCGAGGCCGCCGAGGGGTGGGCGCAGATCAAGCGCGACCTCGCGGCCGAGACCTACCGGTTCTACGTGCTCGACGAGTTCACGTACCCGATGAAGTGGGGTTGGGTCGACGTCGACGAGGTGGTGGCGACGCTGGCCGCGCGGCCGGGCACGCAGCACGTGGTGATCACCGGACGGGACGCGGCGCCGGCCCTGCTCGAGGCGGCCGACCTGGTCACCGAGATGACGAAGGTGAAGCACCCGATGGACGCGGGGCGTAAGGGACAGCAGGGCATCGAATGGTGAGTATCCCGCGCGTCGTCATCGCCGCGCCCGCCTCCGGACACGGCAAGACGACGGTCGCGACCGGTCTGCTGGCCGCTTTCGCCCGCCGGGGGTTGCCGGTGGCGCCGTTCAAGGTCGGCCCCGACTACATCGACCCGGGCTACCACGCGCTCGCCGCCGGTCGGCCGGGCCGCAACCTCGACCCGGTGCTGGTGGGGGAGGACCTGATCGGGCCGCTCCTCGCGCACGGCGCGCAGGGCGCCTCGCTCGCCGTGATCGAGGGCGTGATGGGCCTTTACGACGGGCGGACCGGTGCGGGTGAGACCGGGTCGACCGCGCAGGTCGCGGAGCTGCTCGAGGCCCCGGTGATCCTGGTGGTCGACGCGGCCGCGCAGGGGCGTTCGATCGCCGCGTTGGTGCACGGGTTCCGCAGCTTCGGCACCGTACGGATGGCGGGGGTGATCCTCAACGGGGTCGGCTCCGAGCGGCACGAGGCGATCCTGCGTGAGGCGTGCGAGGAGGTCGGCACTCCCGTGCTCGGCGCCCTGCGTCGCGCGGACGCGGTCGCCGCCCCTTCGCGGCATCTCGGGCTGGTGCCGGCCGCCGAACGCCGGGCGGAGGCGCTGACCTCGGTCGACGCGCTGGCCGCGCTGATCGCGTCGTCGGTCGACCTGGACGAGGTGCTGGCCATCGCCCGTACGGCGGCGCCGCTGAACGTCGAGCCCTGGTCGCCGATCGCCGCCGAGCCGGTCGCGGGCCGGCCGGTGGTGGCGCTCGCGGGCGGTCCGGCGTTCTCCTTCGCGTACGCCGAGACGGCCGAACTGCTGGCCGGGGCCGGTGCCGAGGTGGTGACGGTCGACCCGCTGCGCGACGAGAACCTGCCCGACGGGACCCGAGCACTCGTCGTCGGCGGCGGCTTTCCCGAGGTGTACGCGTCGGAGCTGTCCGCGAACGAGCCGCTGCGCCTGGCAGTGGCGTCGCTGGCGGCGGTCGGCGGGCCGATCGCGGCCGAGTGCGCCGGGCTGCTCTGGCTTTGCCGCACGCTCGACGGTGCGCCGATGTGCGGCGTGCTCGACGCGGAGGCGGCGATGACACCGACGCTGACACTCGGGTACCGGGACGCGGTGGCGCTCTCGGACAGCCCGCTCGCGCCGGCCGGCACGCGGGTGACGGGTCACGAGTTCCACCGGACGACCGTGCACCCGCGGTCGGGGGTGCTGCTCTCCCCGGCCGGTGGAGCGGCCTGGGCGTGGCGCGGGGCCGACCCGGAGGGCTTCGCGTCCCCCTCGGTGCACGCCTCTTTCCTGCATCTGCACTGGGCCGGGAACCCGGCCTTCGCGACCCGCCTGGTGCGGGCGGCGGTCGCCCCGGCGTGATCGGGGTCGTGGCGGTGGGCGTCGGGTTCCGGCCGGGAACGGACGTCGCCGACCTGGGGGCGGCGGTCGGCGCGGTGCTGGCGGCGGCGGGTCTGACGGAGGCGGACGTCGACGTGCTGGCGACGTTGGACCGCCGCAGCGGGGAGCCCGGGATCCGCCGGCTGGCGTCGGGACGGGGGTGGCCGGTCGCCGCTTTTCCGGCGGCCGAACTGGGCCGCCGGGAGGTGCCCAACCCCAGCGGGGTGGTGGGTGCGGCGGTGGGGACGCCTGGGGTCGCGGAGGCCGCGGCCCTCTGTGCCGCCGGCCCGTCGAGCGTGCTGGTCGTGCCGAAGCGAGTGGTCGGCGGGGTCACCGTCGCGGTCGCCCGGGGCTGACGAGGTCCGACTGACCCGGCCGCGCCGCGTCAGCGCGTCCGCGGCGACCGAGAACCACCTCGGCCGCCACTTGCGGACGGCGGCGAAACACCGGGCGACCCCGTGGCTGCCCCTGCTGTGGCGCCGGAGACGCGGCCGTCAGCTCGGGTAGGGCCATTTGTGCACAGGGAGATTCTCGTGCATGAGCGGCAGGTAGCGGCGGAGCATCTCGTGCAGGGCGTCCTGGCGGTCGTGGCCCTCGGCCTCCAGAGCGTGCAGGTTCTGCACCTGCCAGACGGCGCCGTTGCGTTGCGTCAGGCAGCGCTGCTCGATGATGCCGAGCAGCCGGTCCCGCTCGCCGGTGGACACGCCCCACCGTTCGAGCCCCTGGTGGGCCATCGGCAGCAGCCGGCGCAGCACGAGCTCGGTGACCTGGAGGTAGCCCAGTCCGGGCCAGAACACCGTGGCGTCGATGCCGTACCGGGCGGCGGTGTGAAAGTTCTCCTCGGCCGCGCTGAAGCTCATCTGCGTCCAGAGCGGCCGTTCCGCCTCGGCCAGCGTCCGGATCAGTCCGTAGTAGAACGCGGCGTTCGCCATCGTGTCGACGACGGTCGGCCCGGCCGGCAGCACCCTGTTCTCTACCCGCAGGTGCGGACGGCCCCGGACGACGTCGTAGATCGGCCGGTTCCAGCGGTAGACCGTGCCGTTGTGCAGCCGCAGCTCGCTCAGCTCCGGCACCTCGCCACGCTCGAGGATCTCGCCCGGGTCCATGTCGTCGCAGATCGGCAGCAGAGCGGGGAAGTAGCGGACGTTCTCCTCGAACAGGTCGAAGACACTCGTGATCCAGCGTTCCCCGAACCACACCCGAGGCCGTACGCCCTGGGCTCTTATCTCTTCGGACCGGGTGTCGGTGGCCTGCTCGAACAGTGGGATGCGGGTCTCGCGCCACAACTCCCGGCCGAACAGCAGCGGCGAGTTCGCGCCGAGGGCCACCTGCACGCCCGCGATCACCTGGGCCGCGTTCCAGTACGCCGCGAACTGCGCCGGACTGACCTGCAGGTGGAACTGGGTGCTGGTGCAGGCCGACTCGGGCGCGATCGTGTCGGTGGTGACGGCGAGCCGGTCCACCCCGTCGATCCGGATGTCGAGGTCCTCGCCCCGGGCCGCGAAGATCTGCTCGTTGAGCAGCTTGTAGCGCGGGTTGGCCGAGAGCGCCTCGGCCGTCATGTGTTCGCGTCGCAGCGTCGGCAGGATACCGATCATCACGGTGTGCGCGCCGACCGTCCGTGCGTGCTGCTCGGCGTTGTTCAGGCTGGCCCGCAACGAGCGCTCCAGATCGGCGTTCTCGTCCCCGGCCAGGCGCCGCGGCGGCACGTTGATCTCGATGTTGAACTGGCCCAGCTCGGTCTGGAAATCCGGGTCGGCGATCGCACCCAGCACCTCGGCGTTGCGCATCGCCGGGTCGGCGTTCTTGTCGACCAGGTTGAGCTCGATCTCCATTCCGGTCAGCGGTCGCTCGAAGTCGAATTGCGACTCGCGCAGCATGGCCGCGAAGACGTCCAGGCTCCGGCGAATCTTGTGCCGGTATTGGGCACGGTCCTCCCGGGTGAAGTTGGCCTGCTTGACGTCCTCGCCCACGGCACACCACCTTTTCTGACCGGAATCAAATTCCCACACCCCGGCGGGTCGCGCCAGACGACACCAAAGCATGAGATCGACCGCGGTGTCCTTCGCAAGGACGTCGATGTCATGGATGGTGACACCGGATGCTGAACCGCAGCGATACCCGGCCGTGCGGGTTTTCATCCACGGCACGCCTGGAGGGTGCGGGCAGGGCGCGTGTTATCGGCGGCGCGCACACCGATGGCCGCCGCAACGGCAAGACGACCCGGGCGGCGGTACGGCGGATGCCCGGCGGCCTAGCTGTTGGCCGCCCAGAGAGCGGTGAGCACGGCGACCACGACGATGCCCAGCACGGCCTGAATCAGGAGCGCCGGCCCCAGGTGCGACCACATCGTCGGGATCCGCGGGGTGAGCGGCTGCATGGTGGTCAGGTTGACGAGGCGGACCAGCCGTACGGGCAGGGTCGAGTCCTTCTGCGGTGCGGTGGTGAGCTGGACCAGGTCGCCGCGGTGCAGGGCGGACTGGGGCAGTTGCCCGTGCATCTCGACCTCGTAGGTCTGCCCCAGGTCGTCGCGGACCCGCACCGGTGTCACGAGGAACTCGGGGCCCTTCTTGAGCTCCTTGAAGCTGCGGTGGCTCGCCTTCATACGCAGGATCCCGCCGATCAGGTGGATCACGCTCGCGGCGAGGAAGACGGCCATCAGCGCCGGCTGACCGATCCGCACCTCCCGGGTGTACGAGGTACGGAAGCCGGCGAAGCGACCGGTGATGACGGGTCCGACGTGCCGGAGGATCTGCTCGCGGTGCAGGTCGAGGTCAGCCAAGGAAACCACCTCCTGAAGGATCCTCACATCATACGGAGGGTTAACTGATGCCTACAGTGAGTGAATGCATGAAGCGCGCTCTGCCGCGTCCGGCCCTCTCCGCCCGTTCGCGCAGGTCGACGCCGGTCCGGGTCGCAGCTCCCTGCTCGTTGGCCACCCCTGTCGCGCAAATGTCGAAAAGCCCACGAATCGGTACCTAACGGCGGTGAACTTGTCGCGTGTTCGTCGAGGCGTGTGCCTCTACGCGGAAGGGGGCGGCTGCCGTGGCACCGACCAGGACGTTCGTGGATCCGGACAGCTTGCTGGCGCGCACCGCGCAAGAGGTGCTCGCGGCGCACGCCGGAGGGCGTGGGCCCACGGACGAGGTCACCGAGTGCCCGTCCTGCGGAAACCGCCTGCCCTGCCCGGCCGGACAGGCCGCGGCCGAGGTGGTGACGGCAGCGGGGCTCGCGGAGGAGTCGGGGCTGATCGCGGCATCCCGGCAAGGGCTGGGGGAGCCGGCGGCGGACGAGCCGGCGGGAACCGAGTACCGGCCCCGGCGTGCCGCGCGTGACGACGACGCCAGTCCGTCCGCCGGGCCGGACCCCGGGGCGAAGGAGGGGTCGTTCCAGTCCACCGCGACCGCACCGGCGGAAGAGGACGTTCCGGGACGGTCGGCCGCCGGGGGAGCCGTCGCCGATGAGGCAGAGGTCCTGGCCGAGGCCCTGCCGCCGAACTGGCGCCAGAATCGGCCGCTCGACGCACCCGAGTTCATCCCCGCGAGGCCCGTCCAGCCCCGGGTCGCCGGAGCGACGGGGCAGAACACCGCGCCGCGGTTCCCCGGCCGGGCTGTTCCGCCCGTGGACCCCGCCTCTCCGCCCGTGGACCCCGCCTCGCACGTTCCCGAACCCGCGGTTTCGCACGTCGGCCCCTCGGCGCAGACCGCCGAACCGCATGCCCCACTACCGGGTCTTCCCGGGGAACGGCCGCCCTCGGGCCTGCGCGTCCGCCCCGCTCCGCAAGCGGGAAACGAGCCCGCCGACCCACCGGGCCCGGCACCCTCCGCGCCCGCGCCGGCAAGCCGGGAACCCTCCGGCCTTCCC
>DASRYP010001070.1:0-5530 GCA_035687165.1 Actinoplanes sp.
CCGCATCTCGGGGGTGGCTTCGAGCAGCTTTTCGACCAGCGCGCCGGCGCGCTGCGGGCCGCCGGTCGGGCGCAGCGCGAACGCCTTGGCCACGACCAGGGCCTCGTCGGCGGTGAGCGGGGCCTGGCCGGTGCTGGTCACGGAGGCTACCTGCCGGGCGGACAGGGCCGCTTCGTCGATCTTGGCGGCGAAATCCGTGACGCCGGAGAGCTGGGCCGACAGGTCGGCGCTGAGCTGGGTGCGGCCGTCCGACTCCTCGGTTACGCCGAGTTCGGTCAGTGCCGCGAGGATGTCGGCCGCTGTGCCTCCGGGTAGTGCGGCGAAGGCCGCGAACTGCGCTGCGCTGCGGGGCGAGGTGAGGTAGGCCAGGTAGCCGCGCTCGTTCGCCGTGCTGACAAGGGCCAGGGCCTGGGCACCACGCGTCCAGGCGGTCAGGGATTCGGCAATCACCCGGACATGATGCAACCTCGCGGCGGTGGGCGCAGTGCGGAAAATCTCCGATCGGCGATGAACTGGGGTGACGGCGGGCGCCGCCACCCCGCGTACCCATCAGGCCTTGGTGATTTTGACGTTGTCCACTGCGGCCTCCACCAGGGAAGCCGTGGACTCGTCGGCGGCCTCCACGCTCAGTCGCACGGTCTGGCCGGCGAAGGAGGAGAGGCCGGCTGACGCGGTGGCCCAGGTGGCGGCCCGGTCGGTCGCGGCGCCTGGCTGGGTGAAGACGGTCGTGGTGGTGCTGCCCGAGACGACCTGGATGCGGAAGTAGTCCGCGCTGCTGGAGTTGGTCAGGTGCGACAGGTACCAGCTGAAGCTCAGCGTGAGTGTGCCGGTCGGCAGGGTGATCGACGGGGAGAGGATCGTGGTGGTGCCGCCGTCCACGTCGTTGGCTCCGGCGCTGCTGCCCGCCGTTGCCCCGGTGACCAGGTCGTTGGAGCCGCTTACGGTTGTGCCGAGTTGGGACGTGGTCGCGGCCGGGTCGGCGCGCTCGAAATGGCCGGAGGTGGCCGTGTCGGTGGTGCCCGCGGTCCAGCCCTGGGCCGTCTCGAAGTCGTCCTCCCACACGGTGGTGCCGGTCGGCGGGGGAGTCGTGCCGCCGTCGGCGAGGGTCCAGACCGTGTACGCGATGGCGTCGGAGTTCCGGTCGAGTGCGGTGTCGTTGATGTTGGACGTGGTGTCGCAGGACGCGTGGTAGCAGGGGTCGAACGTCGCGGCCGTACCGCCCCAGAGTTGCACCTGCGCGGCCGTCTTGCGACCCTCAGCGCCGGTGAAGATGCCGCCGGCCGGGATGCCGTTCGCGATGAAGGGGCCGTAGTCGCTGCGGCCGTCGAAGTCGGTGCCGCGGGTGGGCACGCCGATCGAGGTGAAGTACGCGGCGAGGGTCGCCTCGATCTGCGCCGAGCCGGCCGGGCCGGGACCGGAGCCGGTGCCGTCGGAGTTGTCGCCGTCGTACAGGAAATAGCCGGGGTTCGGCGAGCCGACCATGTCGAAGTTCAGATAGCCGGTGATCTCGCTCTTCTGGGCCGCGGTCAGGGAGTTGACGTACGCCGTGGAGCCGCGCAGGCCCAGTTCCTCGGCGCCCCACCAGGCGAAGCGCAGGTGCCGGTCGGGCTGGAACCCGGTGCGGGCCACGGCCAGCGCGACCTCGAGGTTGGCGGCCGAGCCGGAGCCGTTGTCGTTGATGCCCGGTCCGGCGGTGACGCTGTCGAGGTGCCCGCCGACCATCAGAGTGTCGGCGGTGTCGCCGCCCGGCCAGTCGGCGATCAGGTTGTAGCCGGTGGCGCCGTTGTAGGTGAACGACTGCTGGCGGGTGGTGAAGCCGGCCGAGTCGAGCAGGTTCTTCACGTACGTGACCGAGGCCAGATAGCCCGGCCGGCCGTGGGCGCGGTTGCCGCCGTTGGCCGTCGCGATGCTCTGCAGCTGGGTCAGGTGGGCTTTGACGCTGGTCACCGAGATGTCGGGGGCGGCGACCGCCGCTGTCGCCGGGGTGGCGTTCAACCCCAGGGCGAGCGCCGCGGCGCCCAGGATGAGTAGTGGTGCTCGCACGAAGATCCTCCGTGTGGCTCGAGGGGCGGTGGTGCCGCGAGCATGGCAGCGGAGTCGCCTCAGGCACTCATCCCAATCGATACATATCAGGATGCTGACTGAAACGGCCCGTGCGGGGCGACCCACTGCCTCGGTGTTCCCATTCCCGTTCGCCGGCGGCCTACGATGGGGGTATGAAGCTCTTCCGCCGCGACGCCGGGCCAGGCCGGTCGGAGTGGGGCCTGGAACTGCTGCACGGCGAGGTGGCCCGGCTGGGCGCGGTCATCGGGGCCGCCGAGAGCGATCTGCTGGCCTTCGAGCCGAACGACCTCGGGCGCCCGTACGTCGTCGTCGACCCCGACGGGATCTACCACTGGAAGGTCGTCCGGGACGGCGAGGTGCTCGAGGACCGCACGACGACCTCGCGCGAGGACATCCTCTGCTGGTCGTTCGAGTTCACCACCGGCCGACGGCCGATGATAGCGGACTAAACCGTCAATGCAGGCATTTCGCGGAGTAGTCTTCGGCGGGGCGACTTGCGGACTGAGGCGGCCTGGGGCGTCACTCAGCGTTGAGAAAGGACGGTGTCGGCTGCCATGAAGGTCGGCATTCCCAGCGAGGTCAAGAACAATGAGTTCCGGGTGGCCATCACGCCTGCCGGCGTGTATGAGTTCCGCCGAGCCGGGCACGAGGTCGTCGTCCAGGCAGGGGCGGGCGCCGGGTCGTCGATCACCGATGGTGACTATGTCGCGGCCGGGGCGGCGATCCTCGACAAGCCCGACGAGGTGTGGGGCGCGGCCGATCTGATCCTCAAGGTCAAGGAGCCGATCGCCGAGGAATACCCGCGCCTGCGCCCGGGCCAGGTCCTGTTCACCTACCTGCACCTGGCCGCGTCCAAGGAGTGCACCGACGCGCTGCTGGACCGCAAGGTCACCGGCATCGCGTACGAGACCGTGGAGCTGCCGGACCGCTCGCTGCCGCTGCTCGCCCCGATGAGCGAGGTCGCCGGGCGCCTCGCGCCGCAGGTGGGGGCATACCACCTGATGCGCTCGGGCGGCGGGCGCGGGGTTCTCATGGGCGGCGTGCCGGGTGTCTACGCGGCCAAGGTCGTGGTCATCGGCGCCGGCGTCTCCGGCATGAACGCCGCCGCGATAGCGCTGGGCATGCAGGCCGAGATCCTCGTGCTCGACCGCAACATCTCCCGGCTGCGCGCCGCCGACGCCGACTACCGCGGACACCTGCAGACCGTCGCCTCCAACGCGTACGAGATCGAGAAGGCCGTCCTCGACGCCGACCTGGTCATCGGCGCGGTGCTGGTCCCCGGTGCGAAGGCGCCCAACCTGGTCCCGAACGAGCTGGTGGCGCGGATGAAACCGGGCAGCGTGCTGGTCGACATCTCCATCGACCAGGGTGGCTGCTTCGAGGACTCGCGGCCCACCACCCACGCCGACCCCGTCTACCAGGTACACCAGTCGCTCTTCTACTGCGTCGCCAACATGCCGGGCGCGGTGCCGCACACCAGCACCTACGCACTGACCAACGTCACCCTGCCGTACGCTCTGGAACTGGCCAACCTCGGCTGGCGCGACGCTTTGCGGGCCGACCACGCGCTCGCCCTGGGCCTGAACACCTACAACGGGCGCGTCACCTACGGACCGGTCGCGCAGGCGCACGGCATGCGGACACTCAACCTGGCCGAGGTGCTCAACTGAAAGTGCAGCGCGTCATCACCGCCTACCTCGACCACCTGACCGTCGAGCGTGGGCTGTCACGCAACACCCTCTCCTCGTACGGGCGTGACCTCGAACGCTATGCCCAGGCGCTCGCCGCGGACGGGATCGACGATCTCGCCGCGGTGCGGGCCGGCCGGATCAGCGACCACCTGGCCGCCCTGCGCGCCGACGGGCTCGCCTCGTCGTCGGCCGCCCGGGCGATCAGCGCGGTCCGCGGCCTGCACCGCTTCGCCGCCCGCGAAGGCCTGGTCGCCGCCGACGTCGCGGCCGAGGTGCGCCCGCCCGCACCGGCCCAGCGGCTGCCCAAGGCGCTCGACGTCGACCAGGTGAACCGGCTCCTGCAGGTGCCCGAGGACACCCCGCTCGGGCTGCGCGACAAGGCGCTTCTCGAGTTCCTCTACGGCACCGGGGCGCGCATCTCCGAGGCCGTCGGGGCGGCGATCGACGACCTCGACCTGGGCGACGAGGCGGCCGCGATCCTGCACGGCAAGGGCGGGCACAGCCGGGTCGTCCCGGTCGGCGGGTACGCCAAGGGCGCGCTGGGCGCGTACCTCGTACGGGGGAGACCCGGGCTCGCCGCGAAAGGCAGAGGGACGCCCGCGATCTTCCTGAACAGCCGAGGTGGGCGGTTGTCGCGGCAGAGCGCGTGGGCGATCCTGCACCGCGCCGCCGAGTCCGCGGGCCTGCCGGTCGAGGGACCGTACGCGGTGAGCCCGCACACGCTGCGCCACTCCTACGCCACCCACCTGCTCGACGGCGGCGCGGACGTTCGCGTCGTGCAGGAGTTGCTCGGACACGCGTCGGTGACCACGACGCAGGTGTACACGCTGGTCACCGTTGATCGACTTCGCGAGGTATACGCGACCGCACACCCGCGCGCTCGTTAGAAGCTGCGCACCCATAGGCGCGACACGCCGACCACTGACCCGGGAACGGCGGCGAGCGTGGCGTACAGTCGGGCATCGGCTGAACCGACCCGCGGCAGAACCAGAAAAACCGGGGTCGAGGCCGACAGGTCGGGAGGGGGCGAGGTCATGGCGGGTAACGATCGGGCGGGGGCCTGGACTTCCGCGCTCCGCGAGCAGCAAGGCTCCCTCGACCTCGGCGCCGACCTGGGTCCCGCCGACCCCACGGCCTACACGATGCGCCGCCCGATCCCGGAGCCGATGCCCACCGACCGGCACGGCCCCGCGCGGATCATCGCCCTGGCCAACCAGAAGGGCGGCGTCGGTAAGACCACGACGACCATCAACCTGGGCGCCGCGCTCGCCGAGTACGGACGCAAAGTGCTGCTGGTCGACTTCGACCCGCAGGGCGCCTGCTCGGTCGGCCTCGGCGTGAACCCGCACAACCTCGACCTGAGCGTCTACAACCTGCTGATGCAGGACGACGTCATGACCGAGGACGTCATCATCAAGACCGACGTCGCCGGCCTGCATCTGCTGCCGGCCAACATCGACCTGTCGGCCGCCGAGATCCAGCTCGTCAACGAGGTCGCCCGCGAGATGGCCCTCGCGCGGGCACTGCGCTCGGTGCGCAAGGAGTACGACTTCATCCTGATCGATTGCCAGCCCTCGCTGGGCCTGCTGGCGATCAACGCGCTGACCATCGCGCACGGCGTGCTCATCCCGCTGGAGTGCGAGTTCTTCTCCCTGCGCGGCGTGGCCCTGCTGCTCGACACCATCGACAAGGTGCGCGAGCGGCTCAACTTCGACCTCGAGCTCGAAGGCATCCTGGCCACCATGTACGACTCCCGCACCACCCACTGCCGCCAG
>DASRYP010001071.1:0-16046 GCA_035687165.1 Actinoplanes sp.
ACGCGCTCAGCGGCACGGAGACGTCGACCCACTGGTCGTCGGTGGTGCCGCCGATCGCGGGCCGCGGCGGGTTGGCGCCGTCGCGGATGAACGGCTGCCCGTTGACGGTGCCGTCGAGGGCGGTCCACTTCTGGCCGTCGAGCGACGCCCGGACGTACAGGTAGTCGAAGCCCTCCTCGATGTTGTAACGCGCCTTCAGCGTGAGTGTCGGCGCGGTCGCCCCGGTCAGGTCGAACTGGCGGGTCATCGAGGCGCGGAGGGCGTCGGCATTGCCGGAGAAGTACTGTTTCGTCCCGGAGAGCGGCGTGCCGAACTGGGTCGTGACGGTCTTCTTCGGCAGCACCACGACGGCCGCCTGCGCCTTGTCGCTGTTGTACTCCTGGGGTCCGAGAGCCAGGGTGCGCTTCTGTCTCGCCACCACGGTCTCGTAGTCCAGCCAGCCGAGCTGCAGCTTGTTCCACGCGCCGAGATCGCCGGGCCGGGTGCCTAGGGGCTCGCCCGCGCCGTTGAGGCGGCTCTGCGCCATCAGCGTCCAGTACTCGTTGTTGTTGTTGCCCCCGGTGAGCACGTTGTAGTCGTCGGGCAGGCCCAGATCGTGACCGTACTCGTGCGCGAATACGCTCAGGCCGCCGTTCTCCGGCTGCATCGTGTAGTCGCCGATCCACAGGCCGGTGTCGGCGATCTCGGTGCCGCCGAGCAGGTTGCCGGCCGGACCGCGGTCACCCTCGTCGTCCCCGTAGGCAAATGCGCGGTGGCTCCAGATGGCGTCCTCGCCCTGGTACGGGTCACCGTCGGCCTCGTCACCACCGGCGTGCACGATCTGGAAGTGGTCGAGGTAGCCGTCCGGCTCGTTGAAGTTGCCGTCGGCGTCGAAGTCGTACCGGTCCCACTGGTCGAAGGTCTTCAGCTCGGCGACGACCTGCGCCTTGGTGCGGCCGCGGGCCAACTGGTCGGCGACCCACTGGTTGGCGGCATCGCGCACCAGGTCGTAAGTGGTGTTGCAGACGGTGCCCGAGCAGACGTTGGGGTCGTCACCGTTCGCGTCGGTCGGGTCGTCACCGGAACGCCCGTACCGAGCCTCGTTGTACTTGACCTTCACCCAGTCGGTGACCGTGCCGTCGACGCTGTAGCGGCCGGACGACTGGGCCTCGTAGTACGTCTTGACCGACTGGGTGTTCTTGCCCTTGCCGAAGTACAGCTCCTGGAAGTGCCCGCGGTTGTAGTCCGCCTGCCAGATCGTGGTGTTGTCGAGCGCCCGGTTCGGCTCGGGGATCTGGTTGTGCACCGGCCCGTCGAACCGCTGCGGCCCCGCCGTAGTGGGGGAGGTGTCCTTGTCCGGGAACCGCGGATCGCGCTCGTCGCCGAACTCCGCCAGGATGACGAAGATCCGGTCGGTCTTCTCCCGGGCCAGCTCGACGTACTGGTCGCGGTTGTCCTTGGCACCGTGACGGTTGCGCGCCCGGCCGCCGAACGCGCCGCCGCCGGCCGCCTGACCGACCTTGACCACGGTGCTGCCGTTCCGGTTCTCCAGCTTCGACCGGCCTGACACCACATCGCTGACGGCCTTCTCCCGCAGTGACCGGCGCTTCTGCTCGAGCGGGCTGAGCAGCTCGTCGCTGGCCGCCTCGGATCCGTTCTTGGCCGAAGGCGCCGACGCCGGTGACTCCACCGGCGGGGCGGCCACGGCGGCCGGGCTGAGCGAGACGCCCAATCCGGACGCCAGGCTGAGGCCGAGCAATCCCGTTACGACTTTTCGCATCTATTGTCCTCCGCGGTGGTCCGGCCGGTGCCCGCCGGTGAGACGAGGGCGGCCGGATGCAAAGTGGATCAGGGTATGGTCCGCCCTGGAACATAGGCACTGATGAGCGCCGATGGAAGACGTAAGTCGATATTCGAGGCGGTTCCTATGCTCATCGCTTGGGCGGAGAAGACTGTGGCGTACGGTCGGGGCTCCCGGCCGCGGATCCGGCCCCCTCTGCGAGTGGGCGCGGCAGCCGGACGGTGCCTTCGGGTGGCTCGGGCAACTCAGCACCGCGCCGGCTGGCTGTGATTCGCGACGGTGATTCTGATCAGGTGATGACGGGGCCGACACAGCGTGAGAGCGTGAGGTTCCCGGCTGCGACCAGCATCCGGGTCGGCCCGTCCCAGGAGGCAGAGATGGTAGACGTCAACACCCGTACGGGGGTCTCTCCGGCCGCGTACGTCGACCGGCGGCTGGTCGGGGGCAGCGTCGTGCTTCTCGGCGTCGGGCTGCTGGCCGGCGTGGCCGGCGCGACCGTAGGCGCGGTCGCGGTCGTGCGCGCCTCCCGCCGCTTCATCGCCGACCTGGCCGAGCCGCCGCAGGTGACCGCGCGCCGCCGGTGGCAGCAGGCCCGCTCGGCGACCGCGGCGGGGCTCGGCGCGTGGCAGGAGCACAGCCGGCCCGCGGGGTGACGTTCCCGCTGGCCGGTAACGGTGATGGAGGTTGGCGGTGCGGACACGGCACACCTGATCGGCCAGGGTGGTGTGAGTCATCGCCACCGCCGGGGTCCCTCGACATTCGGGAGTATTGGGGAGATGAAACCAAGAATCGGCCTCGCCGGCGTGCTGGTCGTCGCGGGCCTGGCGACGTACGGCTGTTCCCCGGCCGAAACCACACCCGACGTCTCCCTGCCGAAGCCCACGACCGGGGTCGTCACGTTCTACCTTTCCCTGCCCGGCTCCCCGGCCGAACTCACGAAGGCGGCCACCGCGGTGGCGACGCCCGGCTCGGGGCAGTACCGGCAGTTCGTCACGCTGGCCGACGCCGGCGCGAAGTACGGCGCCTCGGTGGACCAGATCGAAACCGTCGCCAACTCCATCAAGTCGCTCGGTCTGCAGTTCGCGGCCGATCCCAGCCGGCTCTTCGGGCGGGTCAGCGGCACTACCGAGCAGTGGAAGACCGCGCTGGAAGGGCCGCTGGCGACGCAGGCAGCATCGGCGTCGAGCCCGTTCACCACGTACGCCCTCCCGAACGAGATACCGGCGGCGCTGGAGCCGAAGGGCACCACCGTGGTGGTGGGGGAGGTGCAGGTCTACGACCCGACCGCCGAGGGGAACCGCCCGCCCACCGGGCAGCGGCCGGACGCCGAGGCCGCGACGCCTTCGCCGGCCACGTCCTCGTCGCCGCAGCAGCCCTGGCCGCTCAACTCCGGCACGCCGCTGGCCGCCAACTGCTCGGCCCAGCCGTTGCAGCAGAAGGAGGTCTACACCCCGGCGCAGGTGCAGACGGCGTACGGGATCGACACGCTCCGGCGTACGGCGTCGGGAACTCCGGTTGTCACGATCCTCGACCTCGGTGGCGGCTGGCTGCCCAGCGACCTGAAACTCGCCGGGGAATGCTTCGGATACACCGCTCCGCACGTCACGCAGGTCCAGGGTGACGGCGTGCCCACCTCGATCGCCAACGCCGACGACGAGACGTCGCTGGACCTGCAGAACGCGGCCGCCGTCGCCCCGAACGCGGAGGTGCGGCTCGTCCAGACGACCCCGGGCGGCATGCTCGACGGGTTCAGCCGCGCGATCGGCGACCGCAAGGGTGCGCCCGACGTCATCTCGGTGTCCTACGGCGGCTGCGCCCTCACCGAGGAGCGTGCGCTGCCCGCGTACGTCGCGGTCATCAACAGCGTGCTGGCCATGGCCGCGCTGAACGGGACCGCGACGTTCGTCGCGGCCGGCGATTCGGGCTCCACCACCTGCGGCGCGAGTGAGAAGCGGACGACCCTGTCGTACCCGGCGGTGTCGTCGTTCGTCACCGCCGTCGGCGGCACCAGGCTGGCGCTGGGCGCGGGCAACGTCCGCTCGTCCGAGACGGTCTGGAACGATTCGGCGTACGGCGAGAGCGGGGCCGGCGGCGGCGCGGTGAGCCGCAAGGAGGCGCGACCGTGGTACCAGAACGGCGCCAGCACCCACGCGACCCGGGCCGTGCCGGACGTGAGCGCGCTCGCCGACATCGTGCCCGGCTGGCCGGTAGTCATGGACGGCGGCCTGCAACCCGTCGGAGGGACCAGCGGATCGGCGCCGTTGACCGCGGCGGCGGCCGCCCTGGTCTCCGCGAACGAGCGCAGCGCCGGCCGGCCGCCGATCGGGCTGGCCAACGGCTGGTTCTACCAGGCCGCGACCCAGCCGTCGATGTTCTACGACGTGACGAAGGGCGACAACGACCTGGACAAGGTCGGCTGCTGCACCGCGACCACGGGATACGACCCGGCCAGCGGCCTGGGCGTGCCCAACTGGGCCACCCTGCCGTCGGCCCTGCCCAAGGCCGGGTGACCGGTAACATCGCCGCGGAAACGCAAGCGATCGGACAGCCGGAGGAAAAGTGGCATCGGATGACATCTCGCGCGCTCAGGCGGAACGACTCCGCGGACTGGCCGAGGCGGCCCGGGTGACCACGACGTTCGAGATCCTCGCCGACCAGGGCGCGCTGTGGGTCTGGGGCGACGAGGACGAGACCCTGTTCACCGAGGACGGGACGCGCCGGACCCTGCTGCCGATCTGGCCTCACGCGACGCCGGCCCGCCTGGAGAACGAGGGCGAGGTCGACGGCGAATACGCCATCAAGATCGGAGTGACGGAGTTCCTGAAGGAGTGGCTGCCGCAACTGGAGGACGACGAGGCCGACATCGCGGTCTTCCCGGTCGAGGACCAGATCGCGGCCATCCTCACCCCGGCCGAGTTCCGCGCGAGGATGACGGCCGCCATCGGTCTCGCCTAGCTGCGCCCCGCGGCCAGGGTAACGAGGAACTGGCCCCCACCGGCGTCGACGCTCGCGGTCACCGGAACCCCGGGCGCCAGCCGGGAGAACCGGTCGACCAGCCAGTCCGCCGTCTCCTGGGCGTCCTTGCGGCTGGGACAACGGGCGACCAACTCGCGGCCGCCCTTGCGCTCGAGGCGTTCGGCCACGGTGATCAGCGGTGCCGGTTCGACCACGTGCAGACGCTCCGGCCAGGCGATGACCACCTTGACCGCACCCTTGCGGGTGTTGCAGGCGCGGTGCGCGAGCCGCTCGGCGATCTTGGCTTTCCGGTCGGCGGTACGACTGTCGACGCTGGGGCCACGGGGATCGTTCACCGACCGGTCGGCGTCGACCGGCTCGTCGCACACCCAGCATCGCCAGTCGTCACGCTTCGCCACGTCATCAAGAAGACTCATCGCAGCAAACTAGCCTGTTCGAGATATCCTCCATGCATATGGCTACCTTCCGCAGTCCCTCGACACTCCTTGCCGCAGACGGCACCCGCACGCCCGGCACGGCCGCGCTCTTCGCCGAGCCCAGCCGCAAGGGCGGAGTTCCGCCGTGGGCCGGCGACTTCCGCCCCGCGAACGGCCCCGGCAACGTTCCCAAGAACGCCGTCGGAAAGACCTTCACGCTGGAACTGCCCGACGGCAGCACCGGCAAGGTCGTGGTCCAGGGTCTCAAGACCGGTAAGGGCGGCGTCGTGCTGGCGCTGATGGGCGAGGACGCGCCTCCCTTCTGATCCGGGATCGGTCAGAGCCCGGTGCGTTCCCTGCGGGGACGCGCCGGGTGATGCGTCCCTTCTGACCCTGGACCGTGATGGACGAGCGCCTTCATGGCGACCTTCACATCGTGAGCGGCTCGCCTGCCCGCTGATGGAGTGCGGACGGTTCGGCTAGCTTCGGGCCGTGGGCGACCAGTCCTTGAGGGAGCCGGTTTCGCAGCAGCGTGGCGAGGCGCGGACTCACGTTGAACATGGTGGTCAGGGCACGAACCGAATCCTCGGCGTCCTGGTCGGCGCGTCCGGTTGCGCGGACCGCTCGGATGAGGTTGTTGCGGGGTGTGTGTTCCACCGGGACGAAGGTGAAGACGTCAACGTCGTAGCCGACGACCCGCAGCACCGATGCGCGGAGCGCGTCGGTGATGACATCGCCCAACTGTTCCTTGAGGATCCCGTCGCGAGCGAGGTCACGGAAAGCCGTCGGCATCGTTCGGGGCCGTAGCTGTTGCTGCAGGTCGTGGTGGCAGCACGGTGATGCGAATACGTACTTCACGTCATGGTTGACCGCGAACGCGAGGACGTCGTCGGTGGCGGTGTCACAGGCGTGCAGTGCGATCACCAGGTCCGGGTTCTCGGTTGGGGTGTACCGCTCGATCGCCGAGGTGGTGAACGTGAGCCGGTCCTGCCAGCCGAGTCGCTGCGCACGTTCGTTGTTCCGGGTGATGACTTGGGCGTCTCGGTCGACTCCGGTGACGGTGCAACGGACGCCGTTCTGCCACAGGTAGTGAACAGTGGCGAACGTCAGGTACGCGTTGCCGCAGCCGAGATCCAGCACGCGCAGCGTCCCGGCCGGTCCGGGGCGGCCTTTGAGGGTGGCGTCGAGGATCCGGACGAACTCGTTGATCTGGCGGTACTTGCGTTGCGCGGTCGGTTTGACGATGGCGTCGTGGCTGACGCCGAGGGCTTCGAGGAACGGCGCGTCCTCCGGGATGGGCCGGTCTCGGACGCGGTCGTGGGCGAGGGGTTGGACGTTTGTTGCGTTGCGTTGGGAGACCAGCAGCTTGCCGCGTTTGGTGACGCGAGCTTCGATGGTGACCGAACGTAGCTCGACGTGGGCGTTGCGGAACGGGACGCCGGCCAGTTCGTCGGCGACCGCGCCGGAGGCCGGGTAGTTGCGTGTCACCGCGGTTGTCTCGGTGTACCAGGTGACCTGAGTTTGCACTGCGTGCTGGAGGCCGACTTTCCGCACGATGACGCGCCGCCAGGGATTCTGTGTGCCGTGCGCGGCTCCGCTGAGGACGGCACGCTGGAGTTCGCTGTTCTGCAGTGTATGACGGATGAGGTCCGACATGGTCGTGAAGCCTGCCATGGGTGTGCCCGTTCTTGTAGGTCGCGGCGAAAGCGATGAGCGAGGCCGTCGGCTGTCCGCCGCGACGGTAGAGGTCTTACCCGTAGTCGAGGAGCGCGACGGCCTCCTCGGCGGCGACCTCGCCCGCGAATCCCGACTCGGACCCGCCTAATGGTGGAGTCGGATAGTGGAATTGTCCGAATGCCCGGGTCCCTCGGCGAGATTCCTGGCGTGTTGTGGACGCCGGAGAAGAGTTGGCTCCGCTGATCGCTGGTTTCCAGGCGCTCGTAGCTTGCCAGAGCGTCCCGGAATGGCGGACGGTCCTCGACGCGGCCGCCGCGCAGATCACCGTCCCGGTGGAATTCCTGGTGCAGTGGGACGGTGACGTACGAATGCCTTGCGGACTGGGAGATCACCTTCGTTAGGATGTGATCATGACTTCCAGGCCCGTGCGGATCGGGCTGCAGCTTCAGCCGCAGCACGCCGATTACCAGACCATTCGCCGCGCTGCCGCCGAGGCCGAGGAGCTCGGCGTCGACATCCTGTTCAACTGGGACCACTTCTATCCGCTCTACGGCGACCCCGACGGCCTGCACTTCGAGTGCTGGACGATGCTCGCCGCCTGGGCCGAGCAGACGACCCGCGTCGAGATCGGCGCCCTGGTCACCTGCAACAGCTACCGCAATCCCGATCTGCTGGCCGATATGGCCCGCACGGTCGACCACATCAGCGACGGTCGGCTGATCCTGGGTATCGGCTCGGGCTGGTTCGAAAAGGACTATCAGGAGTACGGGTACGAGTTCGGCACGGCGGGCGGCCGTCTCGACGCCCTGGCCGAGGCGTTGCCGCGCATCGAGTCCCGGTTCGCGAAGCTGAACCCGCCGCCGGTCCGCAAGATTCCGGTCCTGATCGGTGGTGGGGGCGAGAAGAAGACGCTGCGCCTGGTGGCCCGGCACGCCGACATCTGGCACAGCTTCGGCGACGCCGCGACGATCGGGCGTAAGGCCGGCATCCTGCGTCAGCACTGCGCCGAGGTGGGCCGCGACCCGGCCGAGATCGAACTGTCCACGGGCGTGAGCGGCGACCCCGCCGAAACCGGGCCGGCCCTGCGTGACCTGGGCGTGTCCCTGTTCACCGTGACCGCCAGTGGGCCCGACTACGACTTCAGCGACCTGCGAGCCTGGCTCGCCTGGCGCGACAAACTCAACGGCTAGAGGTCCGGCTGCCCCGTACGTCGCGCTTGCAGGAGATGTCGGCCGGCAACAAGACCCGTTTCCACCTGCCCGACGGCCCGGCCCAGCGGAAACGCGACAGTCAGATCGCGGCCGGATCACAGGACTGGTCCTTCAACGCGCTCGACTGGCTGTACGGCTACGACGCGGCTTGGAAAGAGCCCAGCGCGGGTACCTGAACACCCATGTCCGACCTACGTGACCTGTTGAGAGTCGAGCCCGGGACGCTGCGGCTCGCCGATGTCGACCCCCGCGCCACCCCGGGACTTCCGCCTAAACGGGTCGTCGGCGGCGACCCGAAACAGTGGTCGCGCACCGAGGTGCCGGCCATCTCGGCGGAGCTGGGGTCGTACCAGGAGAAGTTGTTCGCCTCGGCCAAGGAGGGGCACACCCGCCGGCGGATCCTGCTGCTCCTGCAGGCGATGGACTGCGGCGGCAAGGACGGCACGGTCCGCGGGGTCACCCAGGGCATGAGCCCGGCCGGGTTGACGGTCGTCGGGTTCGGCCCGCCCACCGAGGAGGAGCGCGGGCACGACTTCCTCTGGCGGATCCGCCGGGCGCTGCCGCCGACCGGCTACGTGGGAATCTTCAACCGCTCGCAGTACGAGGACGTGCTCGTCGTCCGCGTGCACGATCTCGTGAGCAAGGACGTCTGGCAGCGGCGTTACGACGAGATCAACGCCTTCGAGGCCGAGGAGGCCGCCGACGGGCTGACGATGGTCAAGGTCATGCTGCACATCTCGCGTGCCGAGCAGAAGGCGCGGCTGCTCGACCGGCTGGACGACCCGACCAAGAATTGGAAGTACAACCCGGGCGATCTGGCCGAGCGGGCCCGCTGGGACGACTATCAGCAGGCGTACCAGGATGCCTTGAACCGATGCAGCACCGACGTCGCGCCCTGGTACGTCGTGCCCGCGGACCGCAAATGGTACCGCAACTGGGCGGTCGCGACCCTGCTGCGCCAAGCTTTCGCCGAGGTCGACCCGCGGTATCCGAAGCCGGACTTCGACGTGGCCGAACAGCGCGCCGAACTGCTCGCCGCGAAGTAGGTCCGCACGCCGAGATCCCGGCGTAGGTCAGCCACCGCTCGCGGGGCGACAACCGCAGCCGGAGCTTGCTGGGGTCGACGCGGCCGAGGGCGGGCAGCCGTTCCCGGATGCGCGGCCGGGCGGTGAGCTTCTCGATGACCAGCGCCTGCATGAGCGCGTCCGGTTAGGTCGGGGACCAGGGCTCGGCCGGATCCGTCCGGGGTCCGCCGAGCGGCTGGCCGGACGCCGATCCGGACGGCTGCAATGGGGTGGTCGCTGAACGGCGCCCACCCCGGAGGTACTGATGCGAGCCAGCCGTCCCGCCGCCTTGGACGAGGGTGCCGCGTGGCTCAGCGCTCTGCACGCACGCCATGCGGAACCGTTGCTGAGATACCTGACGCGGCGCACCTTCGGCGAGTCGTGCCTGGCCGAGGATCTGCTCCAGGAGGCCATGCTGCGCGCCTGGCGGCACCGAGCCAAGATCCCCGACGATCACGAGCAGCAGCGGCGGTGGCTGTTCACGGTCGCGCGGCACCTCGCGACCGACGCCCTGCGGGCCCGGAGCGTCCGGCCGGTCGAGGTGGGCGGGCTCGACCTCACCCAGCTGCCCGACCGGGCCGACCACGCGCAGACCGTCGCGGACACCCACAGCGTCATCGACGCTCTGGCCGAGCTCAGTCACGGCCATCGCGTCACGCTCGTGCACCTGTACTGCCTCGGGCACACCGTCGCGGAGACCGCCGAGCGGCTCGGCGTGCCGCCCGGGACGGTCCGCTCCCGTTCACACTACGGCCTGCGCGCTTTGCGAGCGGTCCTTGACGGATCGTCACCCATCAATCTACGTTGCCAGTGAACGATGCCGCTCACTCGTCGGCCCAGCCGGACGGAGTTCCGATGCGACGCTCCCCTTTCCTCGCGGTTCTGGCCGCCGCCGTGCTGGTTGTCGCGGCGTGCGGCGGGTCGGCTGACGAGCCGGACCAAGATCCCGGGCCGGACAAGGTCAACGTCGGAGTCATCGCGATCGTCGACGTGGCCCCGATCTACCTGGGTCAGGCGAAAGGCTTCTTCCAGGCACGCGACATCGACCTCAGGCTGACCACGGCGCAGGGCGGGTCGGCGATCGTGCCGGCGGTGCTCAGCGGAGAGTTCCAGTTCGGGTTCAGCAACACGATCTCGCTGCTGCTCGCGCAGAGCCGCAAGGTGCCGATCAAGGCGATCTCCAACGGGAACAACTCGACGGGCGTCGACGGCAAGGACTTCGCCGGGCTGTTCGTCAAGGCCGACAGTCCGATCCGGACGGCGAAAGACCTGGCCGGGCGTACGGTCTCGGCGAACACGCTCAAGAACATCACCGAAACGAGCGTGCGGGCCTCGGTCCGCAAGGCCGGCGGGGACGCGACCAAGGTGAAGTTCGCCGAGCTGGCCTTCCCGGACCAGGTGCCGGCGCTGCAGTCGGGCCGGGTCGACGCGATCTTCGTTGTGGAGCTGTTCCAGCAGGCGGCGGTGGCGGCCGGGGCACGCAAGATCGCGTCCAGTTACGTCGACGTGGCACCGGACCTGACGATCGCCATGTACTTCACCTCGCAGCAGCTCCTGAGTCGCGACCCCGATCTGGTCAAGCGTTTCACCGAGGCGATGAAGGAGTCGCTCGCCTACGCCGACACCCACCCGGACGAGGTACGGGCCGCGCTGGGCACCTACACCAAGATCCCGCCGGAGACCCGGGACGCGCTGATCCTGCCCAGGTGGTCGGCCGACGTGAACAAAGCCTCGGTGGAGACGCTGGCAAGCCTGGCCCAAACCGACGGATTGCTCACCGCGCCACCGGACCTCGCGGCACTGCTGCCCTGAGCCCGGAGGACATCCTGCCGCGGGCCGCCTCGGGGAGCGCGACCGCGAGGCGTTAGCGGTTGAGGACGCGGCTAAGCAGTGACCCGTTCGATACATAGGGCAAGGGCTAAGTGTCCAGCCGTCGAGGGACATTGCCAGATTGTGACCTTTTGTGGATCTGGCGTGTTCAGGGAAAACGTGACCGGGCCGGGTTTGAGGGGCGTCCGCCGACTGGTGCCGGGATACACACGCCGCTAGGGTTTGCACCGCTTGATCGACGGCGGGCCGGCGCGTTCAGTCCACCGGCTCAGGGTCGCCGCCTGCGCATCTTCCTCTACCCGGATTGGATGAACTTTGACGTCCACATCGGCCGGTCAGGTGACGGAACCGAATCTGCGGCAGCAATCCATCGCTCGCCGGGTCGTCCGGCTCGTTCTGGTGCCCAGTGTGGTGGCCCTGCTGATCTGGTTCGCCGCCTCGGGCTACCTGGTGTTCCAGGGTTTCTACAACCGGGCAGTGGCGAACTCGGTCCGGCAGGTCTCCATCCCGGCGGTGGCCGCGCTCTCCTCGCTGCAGGAGGAACGCCGCCTGAGCCTGGCCTACCTGGCTCGCCCCGCGAACGGGCTGACCGCCCTGCTCGACCGTCGCCGGCAGACCGACCAGCAAGTGATCGCGCTCCGCCAGGCCGCCGACGGCGCGCTCGGGCAGGCCCCGCAGTCGATCAAGACCCGGTGGGCGGCTCTGGTCGGCTACCTCGACCGGCTGGCCACGACCCGCAGCGCGGTCGATTCGCGATCGATGAGCGGTCGGGACGCGTACGCCTTCTACAACGGCCTGCTCGACAAGGCCACCGACCTCTTCGACAATCAGGCCCGCGTCGTACCGGACGTGACCGCGACCCAGGGCGGCATCGTCGCCACCGAGGTGTTCCGGGCCGGTGACCTGATGTCGCGGGCCGGGTCCATCATCGGCGGCGCGCTCGCCTCGGGGCCGCTCACCCGGGCCGACCACCTCGAGTTCGTACGGCTCGTGGGGGCGTACCACTTCGCCCTGACCACCTCGGCCCAGCATCTCGAACCGGCCGTACGCACCCGGTTCGCCGAGATCGAGAACAGCGACAGCTGGAAGCAACTGGCCCGGCTGGAGAACGGCATCATCGCCGGTGGCCCGTGGGCCAAGCAGGTGGCGCCCGGGCTCTCCCTCGGTGTGGACAAGTGGTCGCAGCTCACCGCGGTGGTCTCCGGCGACCTGATCGATCTGACCGTCCAGCAGGCCGACCAGGTCTCCGCCCGCACCCTGCGCACCGGCAACAACCAGTTGCTGACCGCCTCGCTGGGCTCGGTGCTGGCGCTCGCCGTAGCGCTCGGGGCGATCCTGTGGGCGGTGCGTCAGTCGCGGGTGCTGGTCGATCGGGCCCTGTCGGTCCGGCTGGCCCGGCTCGGCAGCGAGGCCGACGCGCTCGTCGATCAGCGCCTGCCCACCATCATGCGGCGGCTGCGTCGCCGGGAGCAGGTCGACCTGGCCGCCGAGTTCGCCGCCGCGGACTACGGGGCCGACGAGATCGGCCAGGTGGCCCGGGTCATCAACCGGTCGCTGCAGGCGGCGGCTGGCGCGGCGGTCGACGAGGCCAAGGCGCGCGCCGCCGGCACCGCGATGCTGATGGGTGTCGCCCGCCGTCCGCAGCGCCCGCTGCAGCGCGGCCTCAAGGTGGTCGAGGACCTGCAGGAGCAGATCGGTGACGAGAAGCTGCTGACCCACCTGTTCGACATTCACCACCAGCTCAACCAGACCCGCCGGTTCCTGGAGAACCTGGTGATCCTGGCCGGCGGTCAGATCGGCAGGCGCTTCCAGAACCCGGTGGCGCTGCGCCGGGTGCTGCTGGCCGCGTTCGCCGAGGCCCGCAACTACCAGCGGATCACGTTGCGCCGGGCCAACGACGTGTCGCTCGCCGGGCACACGGTGGCCGAGGTCATCCACCTGCTGGCCGAGCTGCTGGACAACGCGCTGGCGTTCTCGCCGCCGGACACGACGGTCTGGGTCACCTCGAGCCGGGTCCAGCACGGCGTGGCGGTGGAGATCGAGGACGCCGGGGTGGGCATGTCGGCCGAGGCGGTGGAGAAGGCCAACACGCTGCTCGCCACCGCGCCGACGCCGGACGTCACGGAGTTGCGGGACGGCGCCCAGATCGGCCTGCACGTGGTGGCCGAGCTCGCGAAGCGCGAAGGAGTGCAGATCAGCCTGCGGCGCTCGGCGTACGGCGGTCTGCTCGCCATCGTGCTGCTGCCGGACCGGATCCTCGTCGGCGGGGAGCAGAGCAGCGGAGAGAAGAACAGCGGAGAGAGGAAAGGCGGAAAGAAGAACAGCGGGAACAACGACACGGACGCCATGCCCATTGTCCCGGCCGCCCAGCGTGCCGAGCCGAACCGCCCCGCCCCCGCCCCCGCCGAACCGGACTATCAGACCAGCCGATCCGCCGTGGGCGTCCTGGAGTCGGAGACCCGGGTCGAGAGGGCGGCGGCCGCGGTGACCACTCCACGGCCGGCACCGGCCGGGACCGAGGCGGAAACGACACCCGAGGCCAAGCCTGTGCGCCCACCGCTGCCGCACCGTCGTCCGCAGCAGCACCTCGCGCCGGGACTGCTCGAGGACGAGGACGACGGGGCCGCGACGGCCACCCCGGCCCGCTCGCCTGAGCAGGCCCGCGACCGGTTCGCCCGCTACCAGCGGGGCTGGGCCGAAGGGGCGACGGCAGACGTCAACGACATCACTACCGATACTGAGCAAGGCGGGAACGCGTGACCGATCCGACCACTCCGACCGACCTTCCCTGGATGCTGGACGACCTGGTAGAGGTTCCCCACGTCGTCTCCGTGGTCGTGCTCTCCACCGACGGGCTGATCATCCAGAAGTCGTCGCTCATGCCCCAGGATCTGGCCGAGATCCTGGCCGCGGGCGCGTCGTCGATGTACAGCGTGGCCGCCGGCACCGGGCGGCGCTTCAAGAGCGGCCCGGTCCACCAGGTCATCATCGAGTACGGCGACCGGACCATGTTCATCGCGGCGGCCGGCCAGAACGCGCGCCTGGCCGTGCTCTGCGAACAGGACGTCGACATGGGCCTGGTCGCGTACGAGGTCAGCCGGCTCGTCACCCGCATCGGCGACTACCTGGGCACCGGGGCGCGGTCCGCGGCGCTCGCCCCCGACTCGTGACGTTCGAGACGTGGGACGGCGACGACGAGACGGCCGCCGGTCGGTTCGTACCGTTGTACGTCCTCGTCAACGGCCGCACCGCTCCGCGCGACTCCTCGCTCGACCTGGCCACGCAGGTGGTGTCGCTGCCGGTGGACACCCGCCGGCTCGAGCCGGAGTACCTCGAGATCGTGCACCGGTGCGCGAACTGGATGTCGGTGGCCGAGATCGGCGCGTACCTGCGGCTGCCGCTGACCATCACCAAGGTGATGGTCGACGTGCTGATCGAGCAGGGCTACCTCGCGGTGGGCAACCCGGCACAACAGAAGATCATCGACCAGCACCTGCTCGACGCGGTGCTGGCCGGTCTGGAACGGCTGTAGGACTTCAGGGGGCGACGTGGACCGCACATCGGTGAAGATCGTCGTGGCCGGCGGTTTCGGCACCGGCAAGACGACGTTGGTGGCCTCGGTGAGCGAGATCCCGCCGCTGACCACAGAGGAGGTCCTGACCGAGGCCAGTGTCGGGGTGGACGACATCACGGGGGTGGAGGGCAAGACCACCACCACCGTGGCGCTGGACTTCGGGCGCATCACGATCAGCCCGGACGTGGTGCTGTACCTGTTCGGTACGCCGGGTCAGGACCGATTCTGGTTCATGTGGGACGAGCTCGCCCAGGGCGCGGTCGGCGCGATCGTCCTGGTCGACACCCGCCGGCTCGAGGCCAGCTTCCCCGCCGTCGACTACTTCGAGCGGCGGGGCCTGCCGTTCGTCACCGCGGTGAACCGGTTCTTCGGTGAGTGCGCCTACACCGAGGAGGAGATCCGCGGGGCTCTGGAACTGGATCCACGGGTGCCACTGGTGTGGTGTGACGCGCGCGACCGGGAGTCCAGCAAGCTGGCCCTGATCACGCTCGTCCGGCACGCGATGACGCGGCTGCGGGTCAAGGCCTGATCGACTCAGGACCTGATCGGCTCCAGCCGCACCTTGAAGTGCCGCAGGATCGGCGGCGTGGAGACGATCCGGTAGCCGGTGATCCGTTCGGGGTCCTTGGCGATCCCGGCGAGCGTCTCGGCCACGTACTCGAAATGCTCCTGGGTGTAGACCCGGCGCGGGATGGCCAGGCGGACGAGTTCGAACGGTGCCGGGGTGACGAGCCGGTGCCGCTCGTCCATCGTGCCGAGATAGAGCGAGCCCAGCTCGGCGCAGCGCACCCCGCCGTCGAGGTAGAGCTGACAGCCCAGCGAGTGGCCGGGGAACTCGGCGGGGGAGAGGTGCGGCAGCAGCCGGCCGGCGTTGAGGTAGAGCGCGTGCATGCCGGCCGGCTGGACGATGTCGACGCCCGCGTCGTTGATCATCCGGGCCAGGTGGGCGGTGGCGGCGGACCGGGCCGAGAGGTACGCCGGATCGACCACCTCGCGGAGTCCGACGGCCAGCCGTTCCAGGTCGTGACCGGCCAGGCCACCGTAGGTCGAGAAGCCCTCGGTGGCGATGAGGTTGGCCTCGCAGCGAGCGTGCAGGGCGTCGTCGCGCAGCCCGATACACCCGCCGATGCTGGCCAGGCCGTCCTTCTTGAGGCTGATCACGCAGCCGTCGGCCAGGTCGAAAGCCTGTCGCGCGATCGCGCGGGGTGTCCAGTTCTCGAACCCGGGCTCGCGTTCGCGGACGAGCCAGGCGTTCTCGGCGAAGCGCGCCGCGTCGAGGAAGAACGGAACGCCGTGCTCGCGGCAGAGCGCGTGGACGGCCGTCAGGTTGGCCATCGACACGGGCTGCGCGCCGAGGCCGTTGTTGGTGATCGTCATCAGCACCACGCCGACCCGCCCGCCGTCCGGCCCGGCGAGCAGCTCGGCCAGCGCGCCGAGGTCGATGTTGCCCTTGAACGGCTGATGGCTGTCCAGGTCGAGCGCCTCGGGACACGGCAGATCGCGGGCCTCGGCCCCGAC
>DASRYP010001072.1:0-5114 GCA_035687165.1 Actinoplanes sp.
CGCCGCGGCCCAGCTTGGTGTGTGTCTGCGGGTCGGCGTTGCGGGGCAGGCGCTCCACCTCGACCCGTGCCTTGATCCGCCGGATCTCGACCACCTGCTCGCGGGTCAGGCCGCCCTCGGGGTATCGCATCCGGTCGGCCAGCGTCTCGAACTCACGGCCCAGGTCGGCGTCGCCGCAGACGAAGCGGGCCCGCAGCAGGGCCTGGGCCTCCCAGACGCGCGACCAGCGGGCGTAGTACTGCTGGTAGGCCGCCAGGCTGCGGACCAGCGGACCTTGCCGGCCCTCGGGGCGCAGGTCGGCGTCGATGCCCAGCTCGGGGTCGGGGGCGGGAGCGGTCAGCGCGCGGCGCAGTTCCTCGGCGATGGCGTGCGCGGCGGAGCTGGACTCGCGGTCGGGGGTGCCCGCCGGTGGGCCGTAGACGAAAAGCACGTCGGCGTCGGAGGGGTAGCTCATCTCGTAGCCGCCGAGCCGGCCCATGCCGATGATCGCGAACCGGAGTCCCGCAGGGCCGGGGTGCGCGCGGCGGGCGACGGCGAGCGCGGCGTTCAGGGTGGCGTCGGTAACGTCGGAGAGCGCGATGCCGATCGCGTTCACGTCGACCGGCTGGGCCGGTGCCAGGTCGCCCGACTTGCTCAGCACGTCGGCGCAGGCGAGGCGGAACAGTTCGCGGCGGCGCCGGGCGCGCACGGCCGTGATCGCCTTCACCGGGTCGTCCGCATATCGGTCGGCGGCGGCCGCGAAGCCGTCGATCAGCGACTCGCGGGGGCGCGGCAGCAGCTCGGTGTCGTTGGCCAGCAGACGCAGCGCCTCGGGGTCGCGGATGAGCAGGTCGGTCGCGTAACGGGAGAGGCTGAGCACCCGGGCCAGCCGACGGGCGACCGGGCCGCCGTCGCGCAGCAGGCGCAGATACCACGGGGTGCTGCCGAGCTTGTCGGAGACGTGGCGATAGTTGAGCAGGCCGCGGTCGGGTTCGGGGCCGTCGGCGAACTCCTGCAGCAGCATCGGCAGCAGGGTGCGCTGGATCGCCGAGGTGCGGGTGACGCCACCGGTGAGCGCCTGCAGGTGGCGCAGCGCCCCGGCCGGGTCGGCGAAGCCGAGGACCTCTAGGCGACGGCCGGCCGACTCGGGGGTCATGCGCAGCGCCTCGGCCGGCACGCGGGCGACCGCCTCGAGCAGGGGCTGGTAGAGGAGCTTGATGTGCAAGCGGCGAACCTGGGCGGCGTGGCCCACCCAGTCGGAGCGGAACGCCTCGACGGCGTCGCGGCCGGGCATGGCCGTGTAGCCGAGGGCCGCGGCGAGCCAGCGCAGACCGGCCGGGTCGTCGGGCACGGTATGGGTGCGCCGCAGTTGCTGAAGTTGCAGGCGGTGCTCGATGCCGCGCAGGAAACGGTAGCCCCGCAGCAGCGTCTCACCGTCGTCGCGGCCCACGTAGCCGCCGGTGACGAGCGCGCGCAGCGCCGGAAGAGTGCCGGGCTCGCGCAGCGTCTCGTCGACACGGCCGTGCACGAGCTGCAGGAGCTGCACGGCGAACTCGATGTCCCGCAGGCCGCCCGGCCCCCGCTTGATCTCACGATCGACCAGATCGGACGGCACATTCTCGATGATCTTGCGGCGCATGTCGCGGACGTCGGGGACCGCCTCGGGCCGCTCGGCCGCGTGCCAGACCAGCGGGGCCAGGTCGTCGATCCAGCGCCGGCCCAGGGCCAGGTCACCGGCGGCGGGACGGGCCTTGAGCAGCGCCTGGAACTCCCACGTGCGGGCCCAGCGCCGGTAATAGGCCTGGTGGCTGGCGAGCGTGCGGACCAGCGGGCCGCGGCTGCCCTCGGGACGCAGCGCGGCGTCGACCGGCCAGGCGACCATGCCGCAGATCTCGATGAGCCGGGCGGCGACGATCGTGCCGGCGTTCAGGTCCTCGTCGGAGTCGGCGACGAAGATGACGTCCACGTCGGACACGTAGTTGAGCTCGTTGCCCCCGCACTTGCCCATCGCGACCACGGCCAGGCTCGGTTCGGCGGTTCCCGGGGGCAGACCGGCGACCCCGATGGCGTACGCCGCGGCAAGCGTCTCGTCGGCCAGCCGGGAGAGTGCCGCCATCGTCGGTTCGAGCCCGCGCCCCCCGGTGAGATCGGCGGCGGCGATGCGCAGCAGGGAGATGCGGTAGGCCCGGCGCAGCGCGGGCACGGTCGGTGCGTCGCCCTCGACCTCGAGGTGGCCCTCGGCGCTGGGTGGCAGGCCCGTCCGTCCGGTGGCCAGCACCTGCCAGTCGCCCGGATTGGCCACGAGATGGTCGCCGAGCGCGGACGAGGCGCCCAGCACGGCGATCAGACGACGACGCAGGCCCAGGTCCTGAGCGAGGGCACGGAACAGCTCCTCGGTCGCCGCGTTGGTGCTGATCGCGCCGCCCGGCCCGGTGACCCGGCCGCCGTTGCCGCGCTCGGCGGCCCGCGCGGTGGCCTCGACCAGCCGGTGCAGCTGGCGCAGGGCCAGGTTGGGGTCGGCGGCCCGGGACAACGAGCCGAGCAGCTCCGCGGCCTCGGGGGTGCTGGGCGCCTGCACCTCGGCGTCCCACAGCCGCAGACCCGTCGGCCCGAGCAGGTCGGCCGCGCGGAGGCCGTTGTCGGCGAAGCCGTACCGGGCGAGTCGGCTGGGCCGGGTCACGGTCAGTGCCCCAGCAGCGGAAGAGTGCGGCCGAAGCCAGAGTTCGGGATGTCGGCGTCGGGCAGGGTGCCCAGGGCGAGCGAGGCGAAGCGGGCGGCGAACGGCTGCCACACCTCTTCGACGTCGGCCAGCACGTCGGCGGTGGCATAGACGACGGCCTCGGAGTCGTAGCCCATCTCGTCGAGGGTGGCCCGGTCGCTCGCGGCCCACTGCTCGATCATCTCGGCGTCGCACTCGATGTGGAACTGCAGACCCCAGGCCCGGTCGCCGAGGCGGAAAGCCTGATGCGGGAAGCGGCTGGACGCGGCCAGCAGCACCGACCGCAGCGGCAGTTCGGTGATCTCGTCACGGTGCCACTGGACGACATCGGGCAGCAGCGGCACAAACTTGAAGAGCGGGTCGGTGTCGGCCGCGTCGCGCTTGCCGACCAGACCCGGGCCGATCTCGGGCCCGCTGGTGCTGCGCTCGACCAGACCGCCGTGGGCGCTCGCGAGCAACTGGCCGCCGAGGCAGACGCCAAGCGTGGGCACGCGGTGGCGAACAGCCTTGCGCAGCAGCCCCTCGAGAGCCGGGAACCAGGGCGCTCCGGGAACACCGTCGGCGTCGGGAAAGGCGCTCTGGTCACCGCCCATCACGACAAGCGCGAGGTAACCGTCGAGGCTCTCGGGCAGCTCGTCACCGGCGAACGGCCGCACGACGGTGAGCTCCAGCCCCGCCTCGGTCAGCCACTCGCCCAGGCGGCGCAGGTCGTCGGTCGGATCGTTCTCGATGACAAGTGCAGTCGCCACGCTCACGAGGCTATCCCCTCCCGTGGACCGGGGAAGTCACGCGGGGCCGGTCTCGATAGCGTTCACGGCAGGCAACCTGGACCGGGGGTACGACATGGCCGGTGCGCCCCTGCTGGTGCTGCTCTCGGTCGCGTCGATCCAGTTCGGCTCGGCGATCGGGCGCACGCTCTTCGACGAGCTGAGTGCGACCGGCGTGGTGCTGTTGCGGGCTTCGATCGCGGCGCTGGTCCTGTCCCTGGCCACGCGCCCGGGTCTGCGCAACTGGCCGGCGGCGGCGTGGCGGGCGGCGGGGCTGCTCGGGGTGGCGGTGGCCGGGTTGAATCTGCTGTCGGCGCTGGCGCTGCGCACAGTTCCGCTCGGCGTGGTCGTCACCGTGTCGTTTCTCGGACCGCTCACGGTCGCGCTGGTGCAGACGCGGCGGCTGCTCGACCTGGTCTGGGCAGTTCTGGCCGGGAGCGGGGTGGCGCTGCTGTGGTGGCATCCGGGAGCGTCCGTGCCGCTCGGCGGGCTGGTGCTCGCGGCGCTGGCGGGCGTCTGCGGGGCCGGCTATATCCTGCTCACCGCGCGGGTGGGCCGGCTCGTGCCGGGCGTGGGTGGACTGCCGGTCGCGCTGACGGTCGCGGCGCTGGTCGCTCTGCCGTTCGGCGTGCGCGGGGCGAGTGTCGTGGTCGAGCGGCCCGCGCTGCTGATCGGCGCATCGTCGGTGGCGCTGCTGCAGACCATTTTCCCATACGTGTTGGAGCTGCTCGCCCTGCGCCGGATCCCCACCCGGGTCTTCGGGATCCTGGCCAGTCTCAACCCGGCCGCCGCCGCGATCGCCGGGCTGCTCGTGCTGGATCAGCGCCTGGGAACGGTCGCCGTCGTCGCGCTGGTGCTGGTGACGCTGGCCGGCGTCGGCGTCACGCGGGCGTCCACCGGGCCACCAGGTCCGTCCCTTCCGTCTCGCCGGTCTCGGGAAAGTCCAGCGTTCGGCAGAGACGCCGGGCGGCAGTGTTGTCGGCGGCGTAGCTGAGCGCCACGTCCGGGGTGCCCGGCTCGGCGATCAGGCGCTCGACGACCGGATCTCGACGGGTTTACGAAATGGACGCACAAACGATGAGCGCGGCACCGAAATGGGACGCCGAGCTCACCAGAGCGCCGCCGTGCCATTCCGGCGTGCAGATGACCTCGCCGAGCTTGCCGGGGGTCATCCAGTCGAGAACCAGGAACGCCAGGCCCATGGTGGCGATGCCGATGAGGCCGAAGAGCACCGTCGAGGCGAGCCCCTGTCCGAACGAGTCGTAGCTCGTGAAGATCGCCGTGAAGACGATCGCGGCGATACCGAGTTGGTTGGCCGCCAGCAGCAGTGCGGCGTTCGGGTTGCGCTCCACGAAGATCAGATCGCGCAGCTTGCCCGGGGTGAGTAGGTCGATAAGCAGATAGCCGATGGCCATCAATCCGATGCCGACGATTCCGAACACGATGCTGCGCCCAGCACCCTCGAGCAGATCTTCGAGCACGGCTACTCCCTTGTCGCGCGACGTCAGCAGTGACCGTACAAGAACGGCTCTATGTTGTTACAGCGCACCCAGATAACGCTGCCTTTCGTAGGGCGTCACCTCGTGCCTGTACTGCTCCCACTCGGCCGTCTTGTTGCGCAGGAAGAAGTCGAAGACGTGCTCGCCCAG
>DASRYP010001073.1:0-2642 GCA_035687165.1 Actinoplanes sp.
AACTGGAGGTAGCCGGCGCCCTGGGCGAGGGCCGCGTCCAGGTGGGCCCGGACGCCCATCGAGCCGTTGGAACCGCTGCCCCTGGTGCCGGCGATGGCGGCGATCCGGTCGATCCAGACCGCGGTCGGGTTGCTCGAGACCCGGTTGCCGCCGGGTTCGGCCTCCGCCTTGGCCTGCCACTCCGGGTTCACGTAACCCCGGGCCCCGGCGTACGGGTTGTCGGCCTTGCCGCCGGGCGGCGGGTCGCTGGGCGGCGGGTCGCTGGGCGGCGGGTCGCTGGGCGGGTCGCTGGGCAGGGTGGACGGGGTGCCCGGAGTGCCGGTGCAGACCGTGCCGTTCAGGGAGAACGAGGTGGGAACGGCGTTGGCACCGGAGTAGTCGGCGTTGAAGCCGAAGGTGACGCCGCCGTTGGCCGGGATCGAGGTCGACCAGGACGGGTTGACGGCCGTGACGTTCGGACCGGACTGGGTGATCGTCGCGCTCCAGCCCTGGGTGATCTGCTGGTTGCCGGCGAAGGCCCAGGTGAGGCGCCAGCCGCCGGACACCGGGTCACCGAGGTTGGTCACGTTGACGGTGCCGGTGAAGCCGGTGCTCCAGCTGTTGGCGGCGTAGTCGACCCGGCAGCCGGCCGCGGCGCTCGCGTTGGTCGCGGCGAAGACGCCGAGACCGGTGACGAGCGCCGCGGCGGTTGCCGCGATCGGACCGCGGATGAGGACAGGTCTCATGTGGTGGCTCCTCGAGACATGCGGCGGCGGGGATCAGCCGCCAGAATCTCGAGGGGCATCGTTCCCTACGGCCGTCCCGACAGCATGACATGGGAGCGCTCCCATTCGCAATCGTCCCCGCCATCGATCAGAAGCGATGTGGTAACTCGGCCCGACCGGACCCGCCCCGAGCACCACGATCGATCGACCGCCGGGTGCCCGGGTGGGCGGCATGACGTATAACGGGGCGCATGCACGTTTACGAGCTCACCGAGGCGCTGTCCGAGGTTCCGGGAATCGAGGTCAGCGTCCGGCGCGGGCTCCTGGCGGTGCACGTGCCGGCGTTGGGCGACACGGCTCGGCTGGCCCCCGAGGAGATCCTGGAGGCGGAATCGGTGTTCGTGCCGACCCGCGCCCCCGCGATCCAACTCGACGTGCGGCGCGGCCACGAAGTGCTGCCGCTGATCGTGACGGTCGACGACCTGGTCTTCACGCCGGTCTACGCGGACGACCTGGTCGAGAAGGGCGCGTACCGGCGCCTGCCCGCGATGCCGGCCCTGATCTCGTACTCGGAGATGCACCGCGACGTACGCGCCCTGGGTAAGGCGATCGACGACGCGACCCTCGACCTCGACGCGGAAACCCTGGCCGCCACGCTGCTCGCGCACCGCTGTTTCCTGGCGGGCGCGATGCGGGTCGGCCTCTGGCCGGTGCGGGTGGCGGCCTGGTGGGAGTACGCCAACGCCCGCGTCGGCGGCCCGGTCGGCGTGGCCCCGCTGCGAGCCGACCCCGACTGGGACGACCTGATGGCCGACGTCACGGAGGCTCGCCGCCGAACCACCGAACAGTCGATGCAGCCCGCCACCGAATAGCCCTGTCGGACGCCCCACGGCCGGCCGAAGAAGCCTCGGCAAGCCGACCGCGGCGCCGAGAAGGACTACTGGTTGCCGGCGTAGAGGTCCTTGATCTCGGTGGGGGAAAGCGCCCGATCGTAAAGATGAACCTGGTCGACAGTGCCGTCCAGGTAGTCGACCGGATTGCCGCCGTATTTACCTCGGCCGATGACGGTGTTGCCGGTGGGGGCGGCCTGCGGGAGGCAGGCGCTGACCGATCCGGCCAGTTCGCCGTCGAGGTAGAGTCGCAATTCGCCCTTTACCGTGTCGCGTACGCCGACCAGGTGGTACCAGCGGCCGACCGCGGGCCTCGCCGGGGCCAGTGCCCGCACCCCGGCGAAGCTCATCGCGAAGCGCTGGTCGGCGCCGGAGTATTGCAGGAAGAAGTCGCTGTTCGACGCGCCGTCCTGGCTGATGACCGTCTGGAACGCGCCGTCGGCCTTGTCGAGTTTCACCCACGCCGCCGCCGAATAGTCGGCGGCCGTGTTCAGGACCGGCTTTCCGGCGTCCAGCAGTTGCGACGAGCCGTTCAGCGCGACGCCCTGCCCGGTGTGGCCTTCGGCGAATTCGGGATCACCGATCGGCGTCAACGCACCGAGGGAGCCGTCGAGCGGCCAGAACGCGATTCCCGTCAGGCCCGGTGTGCCGGCCGGCGGCTGCGGGATGCTTGATCCCGTACCGTCGGCTTGTTCGACGATTTTCTGGTTGACGGCTTTCACCTTGCGCAGGTCCATCTTGGTGACCTGCCGGTCGTACGTGAAGAAGCCGTTCAGTTCGCCCTCGACGTCGGTGATCTGGGTGTAGATCGCCGCGCTGATCCCGCATGAGCGCGCCGAGGTGAGCACGGCCCGCTGGTTCTCCACGTACTTGCGGGTCAGGGTGGCCGAGTCCGGCTCCATCTCGTACGCCTGACCGTCGCCGAACCACATGTGGTTGGAGGTCTTGAGCCCGAAGCCGCCGTGCTCGCCGTCGATCGACACCCGGTTGTCGTCCGGCGCCGGGGAGGCCGGGCCGAGGTACTGGTGGAAGTCGATGACGTCGCCGC
>DASRYP010001074.1:0-2389 GCA_035687165.1 Actinoplanes sp.
GCACTGAGCCCGGACGAGCCGCTGAACGAGGACAACCTGGCCCCGCTGCTGCGTCGCACGGGCTGGACCTTGACCCGTTATGAGGACCCGGACGACCGCTTCCTGGCCCTGGCCGTCCGCACCGGGTAAACCTGTCCCGAGCCCTGGTCGAAGGCGGCTGGTCTGGTAGCCCGGGGCTGGTCCTGGCCCGCGTCCCCGGGCGTGCGAGTTTGCGTCAGCCCAGTGCCTTGAGCTGCTCCTCGACGCGTTCGCGCCGCTCGTGCAGGATGTCGATGACGGCCTCGTTCTCGGCGATCCCGGTCAGCTCGGTGGCAAGCTCCTCCGGCTCCCGATACCCCTCGGAGGTGTCGCTGTCCTCCCCGCGACGAGAAGCGGCATCCCGGCCGACGCGGCGCAGCTCCGCGATCTCCTTGTCGATGTCCTTCAGTTCCTGGCGAAGTTTGTCAGCGCTGGCGTCACTAGTCATGATCCCCATCCTAGAGTCCGCGGTTGCGCTGCCTTTCATCGTCACTGCACCCCACCCCGAGGACGTTATCAACGATCACCTGGTTGACAGCTGGGCTCGGAGTGGGCGGCACCACGCCCCGTTCCCCGGCCTCGGCCGAGACGGCTCTGCTCAGGCGAGCGTCAGGTGGAGCATTGCCAGGCCGGGCACCGGGCGGAAGCCGGCCGCCGCGTAGAGGGTGAGCGCCGGGTCGTTGTCGGCTTCGGTCTGCAGCGACACCCGGCGCGCACCCGCCGCGCGGGCGGCGTCGATCACGTGGGTCACCAGGGCTCGGGCCACGCCTCGGCGCCGTCCGCGCGGGAGGACGAACAGGTCGCGGATCATCCAGGCCGTGCCGAGGGTGAGGGACGCCGGCAGAATCGTCGTGGTGACGAAGCCGAGACCGTCGGGGACGATCTCGGCGTTCGGGTGGGCTGGCGTGTCGGGCATTTTGTGAGGGTAGGCGATCGAGGCCGCCGTACGTCAGATCGTCAGGGGGCGCATCGCGACGGTGGCGGGAACCCGCTCGGCGAAGGTGCGGTAGTGGCGCAGGGCCAGGAACAGCCAGCCCAGGCTGATGATCGCCAGGATGACGTACGCGACCGGCGAGGCGAACGTGTCCCACGCTGTGTGTAGGACGACCGCCCCGGCGAAGGTCCCGATGAAGGCGAGCACGCGCCGCAGGGAAGGCGCCGCGATCACGGCCCACAGCGCACCCGCGGTCAGCCCGGTCCACGCCGTGTGCCCGGCCGGCGACGTCAGGCCGCGGATGAACAGGGTCTCCTCCACGCTGCCGATGTTGCCGCCCGAGGCGAGCAGTGCCGTGAACGCGTACCCCATCGTCTCGAGCGCCGCGAAGCCCAGGCCCGACGCGACCCCGATGACCAGGCCGTCGGACGGCAGCCGGCGCTCGTGCCGGGACAGGATCGTGAAGAGCAGGATCACCGGCACGATGAGCTTGGCCGACTCCTCGATGATCGCGACCAGCACCATCGGCAGCACGCCCAGGTCGCGCAGCGTGTCGTACTCCAGGGTGCCGGCCACCACGATGCCGATGACACCGCCGAAGAACGCGGAGATCACCAGCGCCGAGGTCGGCACCTGCCACTGCCCGGTGCGGGCCTGGGCGAACGTCAGGAAGGAAAGGGGGACGACGGTCGCGCCGAGCAGGATCAGGGCCGGCACGAAGTTGGGGTTGTCCGTGTTGACTAGGGTCAGCAAAACGATGACGTAGAGACCGAGTCCGATGAGGAGGACGCCGAGCCAGGCCCACCGGCGGGTGTGATCGCGCATGCTGCGGTCCTACCCGGCCGACGAGATCGGCTCACGAAAATGCGACGCGCGTCGCTCAGTGTGCGACGACCATCACTGGCTCTCCGGTCTCGGTCGGCGTGCGCGGGGCGCCCGCCGAGCCAGAGCGCGACATCGGCGGGCGTCGACCTAATGGTGAATGATCCGGACTTCCGGTACGCCCAAAATTAGGGTAGAACATTCGCTTTGGGCCAGAATATTCGCTGGCAGAGAGATCAAACCTGATGAAACGACGGAGCTTTGCCAAGGCAGTAGTCATGACCGGTGCGGCCGTCGCCGCCGGCGGGACTCCCGCGTACGCAGGAGTCCCGCCGCTGCGCAACATCGTATTGGTGCATGGTGCGTACGCTGACGGCTCGAGCTGGGGCGACGTGATCGTCCGGCTCCAGGCGCACGGCCTTTCGGTGACCTCGGTGCAGAATCCGCTCACCTCGCTGGCCGACGATGTCGCCGCGGTCCGGCGCATCCTCGACCTGCAGACCGGGCCGACCCTGCTGGTGGCCCACTCCTGGGGCGGCACCGTGATCAGCGAGGCGGGTCTGCACGCCAACGTCGCCGCGCTGGCCTACGTCTCGGCGCGCGGTCCGGATGCGG
>DASRYP010001075.1:0-2624 GCA_035687165.1 Actinoplanes sp.
GTGGGCCGATCGAGGACCGGCTCCAGCGCGACCGTCCCGCACACCAGGTTGTGGACGAAGGCGCCGCCCTGGCTGAAGTTCTCGAGCGAGACAGCCGAGCCGAGGATGTTGTGCTCGACGAGGTAGGGGCCGTGCGAGACCTCGACGAACAGGTCACGGCTGTTGCGGTAGTAGACGTTCCGCGAGATGCGGGTGCCCTGGGTCTGCCAGTCGAGCCAGGTGCCCAGCGAGCAGTCGTGGATGCGGTTGTGCCGGATCTCGACGTCGATCGCCGCGTGCAGCTTGATGCCGCCGATCTCGTAGCCGTAGAACTCGCGTTTGACCGCGATGTTGTAGATGTGGTTGTCCTCGATGGTGGAGAAGACGCAGCCGAGGTGGCCCACGATGCCGTTCTGCCCACAGTCGTAGATGGTGTTGCGGCGGATCACGTGCGAGCCGATGTGTTCCTTGTCCCAGCCGATCTGCCGCGCGGTGAACACCGATTCGAGCTGGTATTGATAGCCGGGCTTGTCGCCGCGCTCGGTGGCGTAGTGGTGCCCGGTCGAGGCCTCCTTGCCGATCGAGATCGCCGAGCACTTCGCGTCGTGGATGACGTTGTCCTCGATGATCCAGCCCTTGGACCAGTTCGGGCCGATCAGGCCGGGTTGGTCGGCGGTGGGCGGCGTCCAGGGGCAGGCCGCCTGGGCGAGCTCGAAGCCGCGCACAGTGATGTAGTCGAGGTGCGGAACCTCCGGATAGAAGACCGACCGCCGTACGTTGATCTCGACCAGCGACTCGTTGGGATCGGCGTCCTGGAAGTTGGCCCAGATCGTCGTCGCCTCGTCGCCGACCGAGGCGAACCACACGAGTTTGGTCTGCGCGGAGTTGCGGATCTGGTCGACCGTCTTGGTCCAGTTGTCCACGACCGACGTGCGCAGCGGCGGGTCGTCCAGCTCGGCCCGCGAGCCGGCCTCGTAGAAGCTGACGCCGTTGAGGTAGACGTCGCCGAGGTGCTTGCGGGGCGCGTCCTTGCCGTAGACGATCCAGTCGCCGGCGACCTCTTCCGCGTACGGGTTGAACTCGCCGAAGAGCGAGTTCGGCACCGACGCCTTCCAGACCGTGCCGCCGTCGGGCTCCCAGCCGGTGACCGGCTCGGAGCCCTTGACGACGACGTACTCACCCTCGGCGGCCTGGTAGGTGATGCGGCGCGCGTCGCTGAGACCGCCGCGGCGGGGTTTGACCCACTCGCGGTACTCCCCGGCGTGCACGATCACGGTGTCGCCGGCCTGGGCGAGGGCGGCCGCGCGATTGATCGTACGGAAGGGCTGGTGTTCTGATCCTTCAGCCGCATCCGAACCGGTGGTCGCGACGTGGAAGACGGACGTCATGTGGTGCACCTTTCTTTCCCTGGGCGAAAGTTCTTGGTCATGGTGTCGATAGCTTTCGACGGCCGCTGAGCACCGCGGTCGACTTCCTGATGATCAGCTGGGTGGCCAGCTCGATCCGCGGTGAGGCGAGCACCTCCCCCGCGATCAGCCGCAGCAGCCGGCGCATCGCCACCCGTCCCATCTCGGCGAAGGGCTGCCGCACGGTCGTCAGCGGCGGCGCCGACCACTTCGCGGCGTTGATGTCGTCGAACCCGACGACGCTGACGTCCTCGGGCACCCGCAGTCCCAGGGTGCGGGCGATCGCGACCATCGCGCCGGGCGGCCCCTCGATGAATCCGATCCGGCGATGCCCCAGGTCGAGCAGGTGCGTGGTCGCGGCCATGCCGCCGTTGAAGTTCGTGGCTCACGAACCACGGGTGCCACCCTCTCTCACCGACCTGCGCCGAAAGGAGTATCGCAACATTTTCGACGCCAGGAAGCAACGGCGCGTCAGGAGGGCGCCCGTCGGCCCGCGAAGCGGCAGGGGTTCATTCGTGGGAGGTGTCGACGAGGCGGCGCCGCGACTGCAGACTGAAGAGCAGGAAGAACGACGGCGCCACCAGGACAGCGGCGATGGCGGCCACGACCAGGAGCCCGATCAGCGTCGATTCCGGGGCCGCCGCCGACGACGCCGTGATGTTCGCGGACGGCACCAGGAGAGGGTATTGGGCGATGCCCCACGCCCAGACCACCGACGCCACCCCGAGCCAGGCGATCGGCCGCGTTCCCCGGGTCCGCCCCAGCGACAACCGGACGAGCACCGCCACCCCGCACAGGGCGGCCAGAATCGTCAGGGGCAGGGCCGGCCCCAGCAACCGAGTGGCCAACCTGGAGTCCGAGAGGGACAGCACGATCAGGCAGAGCACCGAGAGCGCCCCCGTGACCGCGGCCGCCACCATCGCCCGACCGGCGAAGCGGGCCGCCAGGACCTCCTCGCCCCGGATCTCCGCCTCGCGCACCAGATAGGTCGCCGCCAGGTAGGCCCCCGCCGCCACGAAGAGCACCCCGAACGCCTCCGGTGGCGCACCGATCACGCGGCCGATCACCCACCCCATGCAGAACGGGGTGAGGATCGACGACACCGCGAAGATGCCCGCCAGGAACTTCCCCTCCCCCACCACCGCTATGAACGCGAACGCCGCCCCCCGCAGCACGATGCCGAGCAGGGCGATCCACAGCGCCGGGGCCTCCGTCGTCCACACGAGCGCCGAGGCCGAC
>DASRYP010001076.1:0-5167 GCA_035687165.1 Actinoplanes sp.
ATCGCCAAGCACGCCTTCCGCGACCTGCAACAGCGTGGCGAGCGAACACTGCTGGGCAGCGCCGCACCCCCGAGCGCTTTCACCGCGGCGGTTCTCCCGGTGCTGGACATCGCGGGCCTACGCGCGGCAAGCACCAGCAACGCCCAGGCCCTGACCGCCCTGCTGGGTGTGCAGAGGTTTGTCCCGCCGGGCGCCGCCCCGTTCCGAGTCCAGCTCCTCAGCCCCGACGAAGCCGAGCGCGACGCCCTGCTGCGGCACTTGGCGAGCCACGGCATCTACGCGCCGGTCCACTGGCGCCAAGATCGCGGCAGCCTCTGGAGCGGCGACGAGGCTGCCGCCGCCCTCGCGGCCCGAATCCTGACCGTCCCGGTCGACCATCGGTGCACCCCGACCGACGTGCACCGGGCCGCGGAGCTGCTCGCTCCCAGGCTCAAATCCGCCCGGTCGGCGGCTTCGTCCTCCGCCCGGCGCCGGGTTGGTCCTCGGGGGATCGGCGTTTGATGCGTGGGTGCGGCCCGGCGGGCGGGCGCCGGGCCGCTGAGCTGATCAGCGATACGGTGGGAACCGGCCGGTCAGCAACTCCGGGGTGGGCGGGCCGGACAGCTTCTCGAAGGCCCGCGGGTCGGTGATGACCCGCCAGGTGTGGAAGCTCTGCCGGCCCGCGGCGAACTGGGACTTGTAGCGGAACAGTGAATCGGCCGAGCCGCCGACGCCGCCGCCCAGGTGGTAGACCGTGTTGCCTTGTTCCCGGCCCCACGTTCGCACCTCGTGGTAGAGCAGCTTGTCGGCGTAGTGGATCGGACCGTCCGCAGTGGACTGCAGGTGGGTGTGCATCACCCCGGCGTACTCGAAGAAGAGGTTGCCGCCGAGGACCTGGCCGTCGAGGACAGCCACGGCGAGATGCATGTTGTCGCGCAGGGCGGTGCGCAGTCGGTGGAAGTGGGCGGGGGAGAAGAAGTAGAACTCTGCCGCGCCGACCCGGCGCATGGTCGCGTGGTAGGTGTCGATCCAGTCGTCGAGCAATGTCCAGTTGTCGAAGACGATGTCGACGCCGGCCCGTTTGGCCTTGTTGATCTGGTTGCGGTGGCTGCGGTGGGTCTGCGACCACAGGTCGTCGGAGCTCAGCGTCAGGTCGATCGAGACCGTCTCGCCGTGGTGCACCATCGTGCCGACCGTCCGCAGGGCGGCAGGGAAGATCGGCAGCAGCGGATGGAGCCGCGCGAACGCGGTGACTACCCCCTGGGTGCAGAGCAGCTCGGCCATCGCGGCGGCCGCGCGTGTCCAGAACGCGGCGTCGTTGCTGCCGACCGGGCCCGGATAGCCGTACGGCGAAGTCGCGTCCTGCAGGTCGGTGTCGGGCACCGGCCGTAACAGCAGGGGCAGCAGCAGGACCCGTCCCGCCTCGGCATATCGGAAGGCCACCGGAGTCGCGCCGGTCGATGCGGCGTCGAGCCGGACGTACTCAGGGGTGTGGTAGATGTCGTGCCGGACCCGGCCGATCGCCTCCGTCCAGGCCGGGTCCTGGGGTGACAGCAGTGCGGCATCGGCCATAGTCAACCTCCTGTGTGGATCGGCGCCCTCCTGGTGGCTGGCGCGGAACTGTCGCCGTCGGGCCTGCGGCGGGCCCGGCTCCACCTTCGCGCGCTGAGCGCCCGCCGGAGCAGGGCGCGGGGAACCGAGCGCTGGGTGCTGCGGTGCAACAGGTAACGCCACAATGGATACTCGCCGCGACGGTCGGAAAGCGCGTAGGAGAACCTGATCGACGGCAGCTCAGCGTAATCGGACATCCGCTCGAACCATTCGCTGCTGGCCAGCGCGGCCCGTTGCAGCGGGGCGATCGCGGCGCGGCGGCGATGTTCGTAACGTTCCAGGGCCGGCGCCAGGGCGCTGCCCTCCGCGAGGGCGTCGGCCAGCGCCATCGCGTCCTGCATCGCCAGTTTGGTTCCCGAGCCGATGGCGAAGTGCGTCGTGTGCGCGGCGTCGCCCATCAGCACGACGTTGCCGTTGTCCCACCGCCGGTTGGTGACGCGGCGGAAGTTCAGCCAGCCGGTGCCGCCGGAATTCGCGCGCTGGTCGACCAGCGGCTGCCTGTCGAGGTGTGCGGCGAAGATGCTCTCCAGTCGTGCGCAGCCCGCGGCCGCGTCGAGCTGGTCGAGTCCGAGGCCGGCCCAGACGGTGGGGGTGCACTCGACGATGAAGGTGCTGGTCCCGTCGTCGAACGGGTAGGCGTGGAACCAGATCCAGCCGGCCGTGGTTTTCTCGAAGCCGAAGGTGAAGGTGCGGAAGACGTGTGGGGTGCCGAGCCAGATGTACTTGTTGCGGCCGACCGACAGCTCGGTGCCGAAGTGGCCGGCGTCAAGCGAACGCAGTCTGCTGCCGGCGCCGTCGCAGGCCACCACCAGGTCGGCGTCGGGAACGTCGGCGAGGTCGGCGGACCAGCGCACGTCCACGCCCACCTCGACGGCGCGGGCGGCCAGGATCTCGAGCAGCTTGTGCCGGCCCAGGCTGAACCCGTAACCGGCCAGGTGGGTGACCGCCTTGCCGGTGGCGCGTACCTCGTACTCGTCCCACCGGCAGGCGGCGTCCCAGATGCGCTTGGCACTGACCGGGTCGTACGTGAAGAGGTCGTCCAGCAGGTCGTCCCAGAAGACCACCCCCCAGCCGTACGTGACTCCGGGCGGATTGCGTTCCAGCACGATGACCTCGTGCGTCGGGTCGGCGAGCTTGGCCAGCACGGCGAAGTAGAGTCCGGCGGGGCCACCGCCGGCACAGGTGATCCGCATGGCGGGTGCTCCTAACGGTAGGGCGGGAAGGTGCCGGAATCGTCGGTGTCCCGGTCGTGGAGGAGCTCCTCGTACGCCGGCCGGTCGGCCACGACGCGCCAGGTATGGAACTGATGACGGCGCGGCGAGAAACCGGCTTTGTACGAGAAGAGCGAGTCGCACTCGCCGCCCTTGCCGCCGCCCAGATGGAAGACGGTGTCGCCGCGCGCCTTGCACCAGCGCCGCACCTCGTCGTAGAGCAGCTCGTCGGCGTACCGCTTGGCGGCCCGCCGGGTCGACGAGACGTAGCCGGTGGCGATGCCGTGGTGCTCGAAGAACGTGTTGCCGCCGACCACCTCGCCGTCCTCGAGCGCGACGGCCAGGTGCATGCGGTCGCCCATCGCCTCGTGCATCGCGACCAGGTGCTCGCGGGTGAAGAAGTAGTACGACGTGGCGCCGACCCGGCGCATGTTGTCGTGGTAGACGTCGACCCACTCGCCGAGCCGGTCCCAGTCGTCGAAGACCACCTCGGTGCCGGCCCGCCGGGCGCGGTTGATGTGGTTGCGGTGGTCGCCGCGGGTCTGCTTCCACATCTCGTCGACGCTGACCGTGAGATCCATCGAGACCGTCTCGCCGTGGCGCACCATCGTGCCGAACTCGCCGAGCACCGGCAGCGGCGCGGGCAGCAGCGGGTGCATGCGGACGAACGCGGTGACGACGCCGGCGGCCCGCAACGTCTCGAGCAGGGCCACGCAGGCCCGTTCCCAGAAGTCGCGGTCGCCGGGCATCGCGTCGCTGACCGGGCCCGGATAGCCGTACGGCGAGAGTGCGTCGCGCAGACCGGTGCCGGGGATCTCGCGCAGGATCAGGGGCAGCAGGAGCTGGCGGTTGCCGTCGGAGTACCAGAAGGCGGCCGGCGTGCCGGAGTACAGCGCCGCGTCCAGGGTGACGTAGCCGGGCAGGTGGTAGGTGTCGTGCCGGGTTCGATGCAGGGCCTCCTTCCATTCCCGGGCCGCCGGTCCCACGAGCGCTGCGGTCATGTCGGTTCTCCTTCTGCGTACGGCCTCAGGGCCGCAGGATCCGGGCGTTGAGCGCCATGTTGGCGGCGAACTGGTCGTTGACGACCTGGTGGATCTCGAGCCGCTGCTGGACGGCCGGGTCGGTGCGGCCGAGCTTCACGAAGCCGTCCGAGAACCACCCGTTGTCGGAGCCGGTGCCGTCCACGTACGCGTGGTAGGTGGTGCCGCCCGGCCAGACGATCTTGGTCAACAGGCGGGAGAAGGCCGCCATGTCGGCTTTGGTCCAGGTGGTGCCGCGGTCGCGAGCCTCCACGACGTACGCCATGACGCCGTTGCCGTGGCTGACGTCCTGCCCAGGCCGCGCGGTCGCACCCCACTGGTCGCTCCAGAAGTAGGCGGTCGGGTCGACCGGGCTGCGGCGCATCTGTTGCTTCAGCCCCCTGCCCTCGCCGGGCACATCGCGGTCGACGCCGGCGACGACCGACTGGTAGCGCCGCCGGCGGGCCGCGTCGGTGGTGACCCGCGACAGGTTCAGCGCGATGAGTCCCCAGTGCGCGGTCATGTGCGTCCGCTCGCGGAAGATCGTCTCGTCCGGCCCGCGCGAGTACCACTTCTCGAAGACGTGCTTCTCGGCGAAGGCCAGCAACCGGTTGTACCGGCCGCGGTAACCGCTGTTCCCGAAGATCGTGGAGCTTTCCCGCATGGCCGCCAGCAGCGCGGTGCCGTAGCGCCAGAAGTAGCTCTCGTAGAGCGGAACCTCGTCATTGCCCTCCTGCGTCGACCGCCACCCCAGGTAACCGCCCCGCGCGGTCGAGGCCGACGCGGCCACGTTCTCGGTGAACTGCAGCGCGCGGTCGAGGTAGCGGCGTTCGCCGGTGGCCCGGAACATCGCCACGCAGGCGTCCAGCGTGTACGACAGCTCGTAGTGGTCCCAGCTGTCCGGGGAGCGGCTCAGCGGCAGCCCGACCTCGGCCTGGTAACCCCAGCCGCGCAGGAAGACGCCCGTCCAGTAGCTGACCGGTCTGAGCTTGGCCGCGGCGACAACGACCTCCGGCTCGGCGGGCACCGGGCTGAGGGCGCCGGTGACGTCCTTCTCCTTGGCACCACAGGCGGCGGCGACCGAACCCATCGCCGCCAGCAGAACAGTGCGACGACCTAGGCGTGCACTCATGGGTGTACCTCCTCGAGGGCGCGTGACGGTGCCGGCACCGTCGCGGCCACGGCCGCCATCGCCGCGAACAGCCAGGCGAGGCGGGAGTCGTAGTAGTCGCCGGAGAAAAGGCTGCTGAGCCCCACGAAAACGGTGGCGGCGACGGCCAGGCCGGTGAGCTGGGGGCGGTGCCCGCCACCGCGGACGGTCCTGGTCCAGAGCAGGACCGCGGCGGC
>DASRYP010001077.1:0-2318 GCA_035687165.1 Actinoplanes sp.
AAGTAGCGGCCGTTCAGGAAGTTCGGCGTGATGGAGTTGCGGCGCAGGCTGCCGTCCGGCTGGCGATCGTAGCGCGCGGCCAGACGGGGATTGTCCACCGGATAGAAGAACGTGTCCTTCATGCCGAGCGGGTCGAAGAGGCGCTGCTTCAGGAACACGTCGGCCGGCTGGCCCGAGGCGATCTCGACGATGTGCAGCAGGACGTCGAACCCGGCCTGCGCGCTGTAGGCCCAGCGCGTGCCCGGCTGGAACTCGAGCGGCGTGCTCGCCAGCCGCGGCAGGTACTCTGCCAGCGACTCGGTGCCCTTGATCGCCACCTTGCGGTTGGCACTGTTGCTCATCGGCCCGCTGACGAGCCCGGACGTGTGCGTCAGCAGCTCGCGCACGGTGATCTCGTGATCGGCCGGAACGGCGTAGTAGCGGGGCTCGGCGGGCGTGCCGGCCGGCGGAGGCGGCCCCTGCGCAGGCTGCGCCACGGCCACCTGCAGCCCCTTCAGCGCCGGCAGGAACTTCGACACCGGGTCGTTGAGGCGCACCTTCCCCTCTTCCATCATCATCAGGATGGCCACGCCCACCACCGGCTTGGTCATCGACATGATCCGGAACATCGAGTCGGCCTTCATCGGCTGCTTCGACTCGAGATCCGCCATGCCGTGCGGCTGCAGGTGCACGATGCGGCCGTTGCGCGCGACCAGCGTCACCGCGCCGGCGAAGCTCCCGGCGTCGAGGTGACGCTTCATCAGCGCGTTCACCTGCTGCAGGCGCTCCGACGAGACACCCACCTCCTCGGGCCGGGCGGTTGCGCCGGCGCCGGAGAGCGACCCGACGGACACGAGACACACAAACGCCACGAGCGCCCAACGAGTCGTGAATCTGATCATGGGAGAGCTCCTCAAATGTAGGGGCCGCCCGTCAGGCGGCCCGGGCCGGCTGAAGCCGGCCCCCACGTTTCACTGTCCGTCGTCTTTCGGTGCGCCGGTGCCGGACGAGCCGAGGAAGAGACGCTTGCCGTCGGACAGGATCAGGTCCGCGCCGTTGGCGCGATTGGCGCCGTTCTTCGCGCGATACCCCTCGACCGTGATCTCGGTGCCCGGCAGCAGCGACTGCTTGGTGAAACCGCGCCGCACGAGCGTGTTCGGCGTGCCGCTCTCGATCATCCACTCCGTGGTCGTGCCATCTGCATTCTTCACCGCGAGGTGGATCCAGGAGTGCGGGTTGATCCACTCCATCTTGATCACGGTTCCCTTCAAGGTGACGGGCTGCTTGCCGTCGTACTCGGCCGAGAACGAATGATGCGCAACAGCGGGGGCGATCGTGGCACAACCGGCCACGGCCAGGGCAACCAGGGCACGCAATCGCTTCATTTGGACTCGCCCCCGGCTGGCTTGGCGGCCTTGGCCTTTTCTTCGTCGCGCGCCACTTCGAGGAGGTTGAACATGGCGTAGTTGCCCTCGTGGCACGCGTACTCGATCAACTCGCCCTCAGTCGGGCTCATCGGGAGCACCACCGTCCACGGTTTCTCCCACGTCGTGGGGTCGCTGACCGTGAGGCGCAGTTCGAGGGCGTCCTTGCCGGTGCGTGTGTAGCGCTCGACGAGGTGCAAGCCCGTGGTCGAGCCACGGTAGTTCTGCTGGCCGGAGAAGTGGGTGGTCTCGACCACCAGCGTGTCCCCTTCCCAGTGGCCGCGCGAGCTGCCAATCCACTGGCCGATCTTGCTGCTGAGGGCTGGCCGGCCGTCGAGCGGCACGACGCGCGCCTCGTGAATCATCTCGTGCACGATCACCGCCGTGTCGGGTGTCTGCACGATCATGATGTTGTTGTTGTAGAGGGTCGGCAGGCTGGCGGTCGGCAGGCCGTAGGTGATGCAGCGCTCCTGGTTGCCGCGATCGAGCCACGACGAAACCTCAGCGCCGCTCGCCGCGCGGTTCGGCAGCCGCGCCTGGCGCGCCTTCCCTTCGGCGGTCACCGCGGGAATACGGCCATCCGGCGGATCGACGATGAGTGACGTACGGCGGCCGGCCAGCCGACGGCCGGGGTCCGTCAGATACTGCGCGTGATTCAGCCCCGGCTGAATCGACTCCGGCGGCCCGTCCATCCGGCGGCCGGCGCGCCCTTCGAGCTTCGCCGCTTCCTCCTCGGTATAGAACTCGCGGCCGCTGAGCTCGCGAGGGCGCTCGAGCGGCGTGATCGTGCGGTAGTCCCACGTGCCCTGCAGGTCCGGGTGTCCCCACGGCGTCCGGGACGTCGCGGCGGGCTTCGCCTCCTGTGCGTCCTTCGCGGCTGGCGTCTGGGCCCGTGACGGACCAGTTGCCAGCAGA
>DASRYP010001078.1:0-11715 GCA_035687165.1 Actinoplanes sp.
CTCACGGCACCGGCCCAGACAGGCCACTACGTCGACCTGTATCAGCGCCTTCAACAGGCGGCGCTGGACCCCACCAGCAGCCTTGATCTCCTCGCCGCAGCGGCCGAGGATTTGTCCGACCATGCAGGGAGCCGACCATGAGTCTCAGCAAGTTCGCGAACTGGTTCAAGAGCAGCTACAGCGATGGCGCCAGCAACTGCGTCGAGGTGGCCTTCGCCGATGACGGGACGGTCGGCCTGCGCGATAGCAAGAACCGCAAGGGCCCAGTCCTCGAGTTCGACCGGGGCGAGTGGACCGCATTTATCGAGGGAGTCCAATCCGGAGAGTTCGAGCGCTGACGGTCCCCGCAGGCCGGAGAGTTGATGCGTCATCTCGTCGAAAGGTGAGACGTTGTGGACGACGGAAGTAGCCCCAATACCAAACTGATCGATGCTCGGGGCCGTACGAAGTCCCCAACTGGCTCCGGCCGCCCCATGTCGCGGCAGGAACTGGCGGAGGCAGTCAACGCCTGGCAGTGGTCCAGATACGAACGCGACGATCGGCTGGACGAAACCGACATCGGCAAGCTCGAACGCGGTGAGATTCGCTGGCCTGGCCGGACCCGCAGGGAAGGCTTCCGAGCCGTCCTCGGCGCGACGACCGACGCAGAACTAGGCTTCTTCCGAGCCAGACGCAACCGCTCTTTGGATACGGCCGTCTCGGTCGCCCAAGTTCCGCTGCTGCCGCCCTTGATGACCAGCACAGCGCTGACCCAGCGGGGGCCCGGATCACCCCCGGCCATGGAGAATGTGCTGCGGTCGAGCGGTGGGCAGTTCTTCGATGGAGAGTCGATAGACACCCGAACCTACCCCGCCGTCGATGACGGACGGATTCTGGCGGCGGTCCCGGCCGACTTCGCGGCGAGCCGATTTCTCACCCGAGCCCGACGGGGCCTGGTGGTCGGAGCCATTGCGGATGACGGCGGCGCTACGGGCTACGGCCTTGACACCCGGCAGGCTCGTCGACGCCTGGCGAAGGCCGGTCCTGGATCACGCCTGCTGATCCCGCCCGCATACGTTCTGGATGACGTGACAGTCGGGATTCTCTGGGCAGTGGTCAACCTGGACGAGCCACTACTCAATGACGACTCGCTGCTTCATGATCTTCAGCAGGATCTCCTGCCCTACGAGTCAATGCCGAGCTCGTCGCTTGGGCGAGATCTCGCCTCGGAGTTGACCGCGGTGTCCCAGATGTGGATAGGCAGCTACTTCTGCGCTCACCACATCCTTCGCCACCTCGACGGCCTCGACGGCATCCCGGAGTTCTGGACACGCGAGCAGCGCGGCGAAGAGGCCAGTACCTGGCTTCTGTTCAGGCACAAGTACGACTATCTACGGTCGATAGCCGAGCGGTTCGCCGGCGGACCGATGACCCGCGCGTTCTGCATCCCGCCGGACGCGGTCGCGGCCTCGCCGCCCGGTGAACGCATCCTGCTCCTTCTCAGTGCCGCCCTGATGGAGTCGTTCGGCATCCAGGTCAACGTCTGTACTGAGACGGAATACTCGGCGGTCGAGGGCTTCGTTCTCGACCGGGGCCACGAGGCCATCGTGGCGAACTGGGTCGGTGCCGACGGGATCTGGCAGGTCGGTGTGACCACCGACCGCCCTTCCGTCCGGGACTACGGCGAGATCGCCGCTTACACCGGAGCGCACTCCGCCATCACAGGCCCGTCCGCCGGCCGTCGAATCCGGATGCTGGCCGACTACCTGGAACTGGACTGGGCGTGGCTGGTCAAGCGCTGCCGACAGCTGGGCGAGCACGGATGCAGCGGATTTGCCGCGCCCCGAAGCCGACTACTTTCTGTCGCAGGCGTTGACCGTGCCTGCCAGTACGTGGGCGAAGTCGGCATGATCAGCCGATAGGCTCCGATTATCCGTTCCTTGAGGTGGAGGACAGCCACTGTGGGTGTTGAGATGCCCAAGCCACGCCGAGTCCTGGTGGTCAGCCTGGGCGGCACGATCACGATGACCGCCGCAGCGAGTGGCGGTGTCGTACCCGCTCTTGCAGCACATGACCTGCTGGCGGCAGTTCCGGGACTTGCGGACCTCGACGTCGCTGTCGAGACGGTCGACTTCCGGCGACTACCGGGGGCGTCGCTGTCCCTGGCGGACGTCACGGCGCTGTCCCTGTTGGTGCGCCAGCACCTCGCCGATGGTGTCGACGGCGTAGTCGTGGTGCAGGGCACCGACACCATCGAGGAGACCGCCTACCTGCTCGACCTGCACCACCCCGGGCCGGAACCGGTCGTGGTCACCGGCGCGATGCGCAACCCGACCCTGGCCGGGGCCGATGGACCGGCGAACCTGCTCGCCGCCGTCCAGACCGCCGCCAGCCAGACCGCCCGCGGCCTGGGCTGTCTGGTCGTGTTTGCCGACGAGATCCACGCCGCCCGGCGCGTCCGCAAAACCCACTCGACAGCAGGGTCCACGTTCCAATCCCCGAACGGCGGGCCGCTCGGCTACCTGGTCGAAGGCCAACCTCGGCTCCTCAACCGACTCGGCTCTCGCCACGTCGTCCCGCTGCCAGGCGACGGGCCGCGCCCCCGGGTGGTGCTGCTGACGATCAGCCTCGGCGACGACGGCGTCCTGCTGGACGGCCTCGCTGACCGGGCCGACGGTGTGGTGATCGCCGGGTTCGGCGTGGGCCACGTCCCACAGGATCTCGTTCCGACGCTGGCGGATCTTGCCGACCGGATTCCGGTTGTGCTGGCCAGCCGGACCGGCGCCGGACCGGTGCTGACCACGACCTACGGCTTCCCCGGCTCGGAACGGGATCTGCTGAGCAGAGGGCTCATCCCCGCCGGATTCCTCGACCCGTACAAGGCCCGCATCCTGCTGAACGCGTTGCTTGCCGCTGGAGCCGATCAGAAGACGGTCACTGCGGCGATCACCGCAGCCGGCGGCTGCGGCGACCCCGAGGAATGGCCGTGGGCGACCGGCGCCGACAGCGCACCGGCGAAGCCGGAGGTTCAGGATGCGTAGTCAGCAGGTCGACATCGGCCGGAGCTTCGTCGTCGTGTTCGACCACGGCGACGACTTCTTCACCGCCCTCGCCGATTTCTGCCGCGAAAACAACGTCCGGCACGGGATCATCCCCACCTTCATCGCCGGATTCTCGCTGGTCGAGGTCGTCGGCACCTGCGCGAAACTCGACAACCCACAGGCCCCGGTCTGGTCCGCCGTCCACCTGAGCAATGTCGAGGCCCTCGGCGGGGGCACCATCGCCTACGACGAAACCGAGCAGCGGATCCTGCCGCACATCCACGTGTCCGTCGGTCTTAAGGAGCACAGCGCCACCGCGCACACCAGCCACCTGCTCTCGGCCACCGTCCAGTTCCTCACCGAGATGTACCTCGTCGAAGTCTCCCGGCCGGCCCTGCACCGAGAGCGCGATCCCAACCTCTACGACGTCCCGCTCCTGCGTTTCGACACTGCCGAAAATTGAGGAGCGACAATCTCCTGGGTCGGCTCAGACAGCCACGGACCAGAGACCTGCCGCGCCAATCGACCATTGGCAGATAGGCCATCATGGGGGTGGGCCGCATGAGGCGCCACCCTGTGCCAGGCCAGAGCCACCCGAAGAATCCCATCGGATGCTTTCCGACGTGCGGAGGATGGTGCCACGGTGAACCAAGGCAAGCCGGAGCCCAATTCGCTACTGATGCAGGCGCGACGTCGGCGTCCGTCTCCGTCCGGGTCAGGACGGCCGATGTCGCGGCAGGAACTCGCCGAGGCCATCAACCTCTACCTCTGGCAGCACCACCAGATCGTCCACCAGTGGGACGAGACAGACATCGGCCGACTGGAGCGCGGCGAGAATCGCTGGCCCGGCAGACGACGCCGGGAAGCATTCCGCGCGGTCCTGCAGGTGGCAGCCGACCATGAGATCGGCTTCTACATCAGGCGCTCATCAACCGCCACATCCGATGCCACGGCGGTCGACCAACTCGTCCTGGCGCAGCTGGAGCCTTCCGCCAAGGAACTTCTGCACGGGAGCGGCGTGGGACGCGGCGAGTGGAGCAGTTTCGCCGTGGTGACCAGCATGCTGGCCCAGCAGCGGCAGGCAGTCCCGCCCTCGGCCTTGCTGAGTCTCGTTGAAGCCCACCGCGACTGTCTGCTGACGCTGTACCGCAAGGCAGGCTCCGACTCGATCAAAGCTGATATCGGCGCCATGCTCGGCGAGGCATCGATCGTCGCGAGCCGACTGTGGAGCGCACAGGGCAACCACACCATGGCTCTCGCCCACTGCGGCTACGCCCGCACGCTCGCCGACCGGTCTGGGGACGTCCGCCTCGCCGCTGTCGCCCGGATCTTCGAAAGCAACCTGCACTCCGGCGCATCCACGCTGATTCACGCCGACGGCGACATCATGACCGGCCTGCGCCTGCTCGACGAGGCCAGCGCCGCCGGCCCGCAGTTGACGGCGGCAGCGCGAGCGAGAATCGCGGCGGAACAAGCCCAGGCGTACGCGGCCCTGCGCCTCCCGCGCCAGGCCAAGGCAGCCCTCGATCAGGCACGACAGCATGCCGCCGCGATCACCGACGACGACCGGACTGGACTGTTCAGCGATTGGAACACCACTCGCGTCCAGGTCTACGAAGGCACCTGCTACCTGCTGCTTGACGAACCCACAGTCGCCATCGAACATCTTGAAAACGCCTCCGCCGCCCTCGGCGTGGACGAAGGGAATCTCAACGTCACCCTCGCCGCCCGTGTCGACCTCGCCGCCGCCTACGGACTTACCGGTCAGCTCGACGCCGCATGCACCACTCTCGGCGACGCCTACGAACAGCTACGCGGCATCGGCAACCTTCGTGGGATCGCCCGCGCTCAGCGAGCCCGCGAAAGCCTCAGCCCCTGGAACAAGGAACCGGCAGTACGCGAAATGGATCAGCGCATCGCCGCAGCCTGAATCACGAAAGGTCGGTTCTCCTCAATCAGCCGACGTGAGGCCGGCGATCGTCGACACCAGCAAGTCAGGGTCCAATCGGTCGAGCACCGCGTCCGGCTCGTAGCCAGCCAGTTCCTCCCGGCTGGCCCGGTGAGCAACCACCACAGCCCGGAACCCCGCGTTCCGGGCGCAGGCGATGTCGTTCGGCGCGTCCCCCACTACTACGGTCCGCGCCGGAAGCAGCGGCGTGCCGTACTTGTCGCGGTAGCGACGCGCCACGACCGCCGTCAGCTGGAAGCGGTCCCGATCATCCGATCCGTACGCGCCGATGTCGAGGTCCAACTCGTCGCCCACACCCAGCGAAGCGACCTTGACCTCGGCCGCGTGCCGCAGGTTCCCGGTCAGCACCGTCTGCACGAAACCACGCCGGTGCAGCGCGGCGATGCTCTCGACGACTCCTGGATACGGCGGCTGAACCCGGGCCAGCTCGTCGCGGCCGGCATCCATGACCTCAGCCAAGGCAACACCGAACCGAGGGACACCGGCTTCCGCGTCCGCCGCGTTGATGCCGGACGTGACAGCGGTGTCGACAACGATCGACTCGTCGGTGTAGCCGTGAACCTTCTTCTCCGGAAACGTCACAGCCGACTCGTCGATCCCGTACGTCCGGGCGATAGCACGCCGCAACCAGCGAAGATCCGCCGGGATCAGCGTGCCATCGACATCCCACACCACCACGCCTGCATCCCGACTATCCACCAAGCCATCGTGCCACGTCGACGGAGACCTGGGCTCAGGACCGCAGCAGAGCCTTACAATCTGATCCCGCGTCTGTACGCCTCGTGCGGTATCCCTGTTTCCGGTTGGGGTTGATTCATGGTGGATCGCGCAAAATCCACGCCGAACAGGCTGCTCGTGGAGGCGCGCCGACGGCGCCTATCTCCTTCCGGCTCGGGCCGTCCGATGTCTCGGCAGGAGCTTGCAGAAGCGGTCAACACATACCTGGCGGATAGGTATAGCGCCATAACCAGTCTTGACGAGAACGACATCGGGAAGCTGGAGCGCGGCGAATACCGGTGGCCCCGTGAGCAACGACGCGAGGCGTTGCGAGCTGTGTTGCACGCGCAGAGCGATCAGGATCTCGGGTTCTACATCGTCCGCGGGCCGCGAACGGCACCGATGGACGAACACAGCAACGAGCGGGGTCCCGACGCCTCACAGGCCGTTGCCGCCCGTCTACAGGAGATCAGCAGTGGTGCTGTCGACAGCAAGATCGATGTCGGCCTGGTGCGGCGAGCGGGCGCAGCGTGGTTCGGGATGCTGCCCGACGACCTGTTGGACCTGCCGGGCCCTTGGTCAACGCAGATGGAGGCACCTCCCAAGATCGAGCAAGCGCATGTCGAAGCACTCCGTCGCAGCACGGTCCTGTTCGAGCAATGGGACCATCAGTACGGCGGCGGGCTCGCGCGGGCCGCGATGAGCGGCCAGTTGGAGTGGGTTTGCCGTGCAGCCCGCACGTCGACCATGTCCGGCGCCACACGGCGCAGTTGGCAGGCTTCCGCCGCCCGCCTCGGTGACCTCGCTGGTTGGGCGTGCTTCGACGCCGGTGACGCGCCCCAGCTGGTGGAGCGCTTCTTCTTGAAGGCGATCCAGCTCGCGGGAGAGGCCGACGACGTCCAGCAACGTACCCATACGGCTACGTCCATGAGTCGGCATCTGACCTATCTCGGCCGAACGGACGAGGCGCTGGAGATGTCCAGCCTCGCTCGCCTCGGGTGGCGACATTTGCCGCCGCTCGGCCGTGCGGTCATCGGCATTGTCGAAGCCCGCGCACACGGCAAGATCGGCAACACTGCCGCATGCCGGGAGGCGGTGGAGCTTTGCGATCACCATTTCGCGACCAGCACTCCGGACGGGCTGCATGACGAAACGTGGGGCTATTACGCCGATGAGGGCCAGATTCTCGGCGATGCCGGCCACGGCTTGTTCGACCTGGCCCTTCGGAGTGATGACCACATCCAGGCGGAGATCACCATCAGCCGACTTGAAGCTGCCTACGCGCTGCATCCTGCCGATATTGTTCGTTCGCGAGCGCTCACGATGATCAGGATCGCATCGTTGAAGGCCCGTCACCGGGACATCGACGAAGCGTTGGCTGCGGCCGAAATCGCCGTTGCTGAGGCCGGTCAGCTCCAGTCACATCGCGTCACCGATGACCTTAGGCTCCTCAGCAGAATCCTTGACCGCGCCGTCACCAGTCGTGGCGATCAAGAACGGGTCGAGACGGTACGAACCGACATTGCGACCCTGGTCAATACCTCCGCCTAAAACCCGGTCCACCCCGCTGGCGCGGTCCCATCTCGAAGGCTGGCCAGGCGATGCCGCAACTGCCGTTCCCGTTCGGGATAGTCTCCGGCCGACTGTGCGAGCCAGGTTGTCATCCGCAACATGCGAACTCCCCGCAGGATCGGCCACGCGGAGCCCGTTCGCACGTCGTAGCCATAGGCGTCGGCGAACTGACGGTACTGGTCGAGCGAGAACCACCCGCATTCGTGATAGAGCGCGGTCAGGGTCAGATCCCACTCCGGTGGACCGACGGCCACGGTCTCCAGGTCGATGAAAGCGACCCGCCCTTCAGGGTTCTGAAGAAGGTTGTCCATGTGCGCATCGCCGTGAACCACGGCCAGGCCCAGCGTGAAACTGGCCCGACTCCACTGGTCAGCGAGCCGACTGCGGAACTCGCTGAGGAATTCCCGATCCTCCGCCCTCAGGGCGGCGCCGAGGGCCAGTCGATCTTCGAAACCACTGAACGGATCGACCTTGGGAAGCAGGTTGTCTACCGGCATGGGAATGCTATGCAGCTTGCGCAAGCAGTGGGCGAGTGTGACGAGGTCAGCCGGTCGTCCGTCGGCCAGGTACTCCCAGAACGACACCACGAATCGGTCGACGACGACCGGGACCGGCACCATCGGCCGGGCGATCGGTACGCCCCGCGACTGCAACCAATCAGCGGTGCGCAGCTCCGCGGCGACTCGCTCCACCGCGTCCCGGCCTCGGACGATCCGTGCCAGGGCGCCGGCGCCGGGAAACACCACGACGCCGTTCTCGCCGACCCGAAGGACACGGGCGCCGCTGACGGAGAGGCCCTGCTCAGTGGCTGCTGCTACGGCAGCATCAGTCGCCTCGTCCGTCCGCACTCGTCTATCCTGCCGCACCCGGGCGAAAGCTGCCTGCTCCAGCCATAAGGCGACCGGACCTCTCCGAGAGTAGGGCACACCAGATCTGGATCACCGCGACCATGAGTCCCATAAAGCACAAAAGGCTCACCTCCTGCGGTGTTGCGGCTGCTAGTGGGGGGCGGAGCGAGCCGTCTTGGCTCGCTCCGCCGAGGCGGCCGATGGGTCAGCGCGGTCCCGATCTACCGGCTGTCCATGATCTGTAGGAGTTTTTCGGCCAGCCACTGTCGTCCGTGCGGGAGGGCGACGATGTGGGGTGCGTTGATCCTGGTGGCGTGGTCGATGGCGCGTCGGTCGTCGGGGGTGAGTGCGGCCACGACGACGATGCCGCCGCAGTACAGGGGTTTGCGGACGCGTCCGACGAGGTCCACACCGATGATGATCATCGGACGGCGGCGGGCGTTCCTGCGGCTGTCGGGGAGGGAGTCCGTGACGTCGATGTCGCATCCCGCTTGCTGCTCGACCTGTTCTACTTCCTGGCGGATCCAGGAACTGGCGGTGATGGCGATGGCCGGATACCAGAGGGGCCGGGACCTACTTGCCATGGTCGTCCTCCGAGTCTCCTGCCGCTTCTGGGTGGGTGATCGACCGTTCGATCTCTGCCGGGCTGATTCCGGACTTCACCGCCCAGAGAACGGCGGTGGCGTTCTCGTTCGCCGGATCGGCCCTCAGCGCACGGCGTGCGGCCAGCTCGGCGAGCATGCCGTCGCCGAATCCCCACGCGGTGATGGCGAGCAGCGTGGCGGGGGCGGGGACGAACGGTTCGGGTGCTCTGCGGGTAACTTCGGTCCAGAACGCGAGGTGTTGCGGGCTCGGCTCGGTGCGGCTCAGGGCCAGGCTCCAGATCGATGGGCGCGCCAGCAGGACCAGAAGCCAGGCCAGTTCGGTCTCGTCGGGTGAGACGCCGCCGACATGTCGGCGGAGAGCCTCGGTAACGGCCGGTGCCGCAGTCTCGTGGACGTCGTCACCCTGCATGTCGAGGCGTGTGGTTGCCTCGATGATCGCTCGCTGGATCGTTTCGCCGGTGGCGGTGGGGTCCGGTTTGAGCAGGGCGGCCTTGGCGTCCCGGCTGGGTAGGGCGACCACGCCGGCGTACGTTGCCTCGGCCGGGATCGGCGAGGCGGAAGGGTCGAAGGGTGTGCCGTCCGCCGGGCAGTCGGGGTGGGTGCAGTCGAGGTGGTGGATGCGGTTGTCGGTCACGCGCAGCGGTAGGCGTACGGGTAGTCCGTCGATGGCGAAAACGGCGGCGACAGTGTGCAGTGCCGGGTCGAGGTCGGTGGCGGAGCCGTAGCCGATGAGGACCATGGTGGGGTTCGGGTGGGCTCGGAGGGCGACGTCGGCGATGTGGTGGCTCATGTCGAGCAGCGCTGCGGTGGGGTCGTCGGGTCCGGGGAGGTCCAGGCGTGCGCCGAAGACGACGAGGTTGTCGGCGACGGCCATGACGACGATGCTGCCGTCGCCGGGTTGGAAGCCGAGCAGGTAGGGCACGACGGCGACGAGGTCGACGTCGCTGCGGATCTGCAGTTGGAGTACGGCATCGGACATGAAAGGGCTCCTTGGCCAGGATCTGGTTTCGCTGCTGGTGGGGTGTTCGAGTCGGCTGACCACCGGGGCAGGACGCAGGGCGGCGTGGCGCTGTGCGTAGCGGGGCAGGTCGAGCTCGGTGAGGCGCGCATCGGTAGGGCGGCGTTTGCTCCGCCGGGACAGCCGACGTCACGTACGGGATCGGCTGCGCCGTGGTGGGTGAGGTTGGGCCTCACCCACCACGGGCGGGATCACTCGGGTGTGCTGTTGCCGGTGTCGGGGCGTCCGCGCAGGACGCGGACGGTGGTGCTCAACTTGATGGGCAGGTCCGGGTCGCCCTTGAGGAAAGGCTGGATGTCGACGGGCCGGCGCAGGCTTCGGCCGGGGCCGTACGCCTGTTGGCGTTCGTGGCCGGAGACCCAAAACCGGTGGTCGGGCTTGGCCCGTGTCCGCGTGCCGCCCGGCCGCGGATCGGCCTCGGCCGGGGTGGTGCGGGGTTTGATCCGTACGGTCTTGACCTCGGGTGCCGGGCGGCGGCTGCGCTGGTAGGCCCGGATCGTGCCGGTGGGCAGTTTCGCCGCCACGGTGTCGGCCATCTGCTGGTGGATCAGCAGCCAGGTGGTGACCAGCGGGCTGAGCGGATGGTCACCGTCGAGGGCGGCCCGGCGGGTGAGATGTTCAACGTGGATGGGCAGCAGCCAGCCGATCTCGTGCCGCAGCTGCGGCATGAGGGTGTCGGGGACGGCGGTGCCGATGCTGCGGTAGCCGAGCAGCTGCCAGCCGTCGGTGCTCTGGGTCCAGGAGACGGCGGCGAGTTCCTCCTTGGCGCCGACCGGTTCGGCCCAGACGATCAGGCCGTCCGGGGTCGGTGCGAGGTCGTCGGTGAGTCGGGCGGTGGGCTGGTCGGTGCTGACTGCGGTGACCAGGCCGGTGAACTCGTCGTTGACCCAGTACATCGGTGCGACGTCGAGCTGGTCGGCCAGGTGCCGCCGCTGGATCGGCTCGTTGATCGGGTCGGGTAGCCGCACGCTGCCGCGGAGCAGCCCGGTGAACCGGTCACGGACCTTCGGCAGCATGTCGGCGGTGATCCGGGCCGCCGGCCACGGTGTGGTGGCCAGCAGGGTCCGGTCTTCGCGGCCGATGACGATACCGCGGTGCAACAGGTTCAGTTGGGTGTACTCGATGCTGCCGGGACGCCAGCCGACCAGGCCCGCGCACCGGGCGGTGAGCGCGTCGATGTCGTCAGCCTCGATGAGCTGGGCGCACGGGTAGCAGACCTGCCAGTGGTCGTTGTAGGTCTGCACGACACCGGCATCGATGGCCAGGAGTTGGATGAGCCCGGTCTGGTAGTCCCAGACCGGCAGGCCGGTGGAGCAGGTGTGGCAGCTGTGGAAGACGTCGCGCAGCAGGGCGGCACTGATGGGGGTGACCGGGTGGTCCTTCTCGGCGACCGGGTGCCGGTAGCTGACGCGCCCGCCGTCGTGGTGTTCGGTCAGGGCCTCGCGGCAGAGGGCGCAGGCCATCACGTTGGCGAGGTTCATGCTTCGCCGCCGTTCGGGGTGCGACGCTGGTCGCGCAGGCGGGGTCCGCGGCGCGGCGGGCGGGTGGGCATCGTCATGCCGGCCCGGTAGAGGACGTACTGGTTCCCGCCTTGCTGTTTGGCGTGGTACATGGCCATGTCGGCGTGGTGCAGGGCAACGCCTTCGAGCAGGTCGGTGCTGGAAGCGACGGCGATGCCGAGGCTCGCGGTAACCGTGACGAGGGCGGGCCCGTCGTCGGTGCGAACCTCGACCGGTTCGGCGATCACGTTGGTGAACAGCAGGGCCATGTGCGCAAGCCGCGTTGCGTCCAGCGGCGCGATGACGGCGAACTCGTCGCCGGCCAGCCGCGCGGCGTGCCCGCTGTAGAGGGCGGCGAGTCGCGCGATCCGGACGGCGGTCGCCTTGAGCAGGTCGTCTCCGGCGTCGTGGCCATACGCGTCGTTGACCTCTTTGAACAGGTCGAGGTCGATGAGCACGGCGACGAT
>DASRYP010001079.1:0-5384 GCA_035687165.1 Actinoplanes sp.
CGGCCCGAAGCCGGGTGATCCCGCGAGTGGCTTACGCAGAGTAGGGTTCCCTCCGGCACGCCCGCTAGCGAGAGGCCCAAAGAAAGTGACGACCCCTCGGAAAACCCGCGTCGCGATCGTCTTCGGAGGTCGCAGCACCGAGCACGGGATCTCCTGCGTGAGCGCCGGCAGCATCCTGCGGGCCCTCGATCCGGACGAGTACGAGGTGATCCCGGTCGGCATCACCCGCGAGGGCCGGTGGGTCCTCGCCGGGGACGATTCGTCCGCACTGACCATCGCCGGCAAACGCCTCCCTGAGATCACGGCCTCCAGTGGCAGCGCGGTGGTGCTCGCCGCCGACCCGACCGCCACCGACCTGATCGTGCGTGAGCCCGCCGACGGCATCTCCTCGCTGGCCGGCGTCGACGTCGTCTTCCCGGTGCTGCACGGGGCATACGGGGAGGACGGCACCATCCAGGGCATGCTCGAGATGGCCGGCCTGCCCTACGTGGGCGCCAACGTCTTCGCCTCGGCCGCCGCGATGGACAAGGAGTTCACCAAGAAGCTCGCGCTGGCCGAGGGCATCCCGGTCGGACCGTACGCGGTGCTTCGCGCCGGTGTGTCCCTGAGCGAGACCGACAAGGAGCGCCTCGGGCTGCCCGTCTTCGTCAAGCCGTCCCGCGCCGGCTCGTCGCACGGCATCACCAAGGTCACCGACTGGGCCGACCTCGACGACGCCGTCGCCACTGCCCGCCGGATCGACCCCAAGGTCCTGGTCGAGGCGGCGATCGTGGGCCGTGAGATCGAGTGCGGCGTGCTCGAGGGCGAGGCCGGTGGCGTCCCCGAGGCGTCGCTGCTCGCCGAGATCCACGTCGACGCCCACGACTGGTACGACTTCGAGGCGAAATACCTGGAGGGCGGCCGCTACGACATCCCGGCCGGCCTGCCCGCCGAGGTGACCCGTCAGGTGCAGGAATACGCCCGGCGCACGTTCACCGCGCTCGACTGCGCCGGCCTGGCCCGCGTCGACTTCTTCGTCACCACCGATCACCAGGTCTACCTCAACGAGATCAACACGATGCCCGGCATGACGCCGACCTCGATGTTCCCGCTGATGTGGGCGGCCACCGGCCTCGAATACCCCAAGGTGGTCGACCGCCTGATCCGCACCGCCCTGCGCCGCGGAACGGGCCTGCACTAACCCTTGCAGCCGCTCGGGACGCCGTCGGTATTGGACTTCACCGTCTTGACCACGGCGTCCGAGAACTCGTTGGCCCACTGCCCGGTCGAGCTGTAGCTGCCCGGCACGGTGACCTGCACGGCGACCTCACGATCCATCGTGGTGAACACATCGCTGGCCGGGCCCTCCTTGGCCCACCAGCAGACTCCGTTCATCGCGAGCATGGTGGCGTCGAGCGGCACACAGCCGGGGCGCCCGCCGTCGATCCGCTCGCACATCGTCGGCGGCGTCACTCCGCAGGCGACGGTGATCGGCGGCTCGCCCCATGCCGCGTTCTGCTCGAAGCCGGCGCTCACCTTGCGCCCCGGCAGGTCGCGCAGGGTCGTCGGCAGTTGCGAGGTGACCGCGAGGCAGACCTGGGTCGCACGTTCCGAGAGCTTGGGCGCGGCCATCTGCACCGGAGTGGAGGGCACCGCAGCGGCCGCCGTCGCGGAGGCGCCAGGCTCGGCATTCTTGTCGGTGCCTTGCGGCACGATCTTCCAGAAGACCACGAGACCCACGATGAGGGCGACGGGTACGGCGATCAGGGTGGCCCACAGGGCCGCTCCGCGCGTCGCCCGGTCGGGCGTCCGCACCGGGGGTTTCTCGAGGTCGACCATGTCAGAGGTTTACCACGGAGCAGGTGAGGGTCCGCATGATGCCGGGTACGTACTGGACTTTGCTCACAATGAGCCCGCCGAGGTCGTCAACGGTGTGCGCTTCGGCCAGAACCACCACGTCATAGGGGCCCGTAACGGCGTCAACCCGTACGACACCAGGAATTTTGCCGATCGCGGCGGCCACGTCATGGGCCTTTCCGACCTCGGTCTGGATCAGGATGTATGCCTGGACCACTCTCCGACTCCATTCCGCGCCTCCACCGTAACCAGAACGTGAAACTACCGTACGGATCGGCCCGACAACGGGCCGCATCAGGAACGAAAGGCGATACACGTGAGCATTGCTGAGGCCGGTGAGTTCGGACTCATCGCCCGGGTGGTCGCCAGGCTCACCATCGGTCGAACGACGCTGCTGGGTCCCGGTGACGACAGCGCGATCGTCGCCGCGCCCGACGGGAGGATCGTCGCGTCCACGGATGTCCTGGTCGAAGGCCGTCACTTCCGCCGTGACTGGTCCTCTGGAACCGACGTAGGCCACCGCGCGGCCGCGGCGAACCTGGCCGACATAGCGGCGATGGGCGCCGTGCCGACGGCCCTGCTGGTCGGTCTTTGTGCCCCCACCGACCTCGATATCGGCTGGGCCGAGAATCTGGCCGACGGGCTCTCCGCCGAGGCGGCCCTGGTCGGCGCGAGCGTCGTCGGCGGCGACACGTCGGCCAGCCCCACCCTGACCGTCGCCGTGACCGCCCTCGGCGATCTGGGCGGTCTGAAGCCGGTACTGCGCAGCGGTGCCCAGCCCGGCGACCTGATCGCGCTGGCCGGTCGCGTCGGCTACGCGGCCGCGGGCTACACGGTGCTGTCCCGCGGCTTCCGCACCCCGAAGGCGCTGGTGGAGGCGTACCGGCGTCCCCAGGTGCCGTACGAGGCTGGTCCGGCCGCCGCCCGCGCCGGTGCCACGTCGATGATCGACGTCTCCGACGGCCTGCTGCAGGATCTGGGTCACCTCGCGAAGGCCAGTGTGGTCGGCCTTGACGTGCGCAGCGACGCCTTCAAGGTCACCGGCCAGATGCTCGACGCGGCGACGGCCCTGGGTGTCGACCCGATGCAGTGGTTGCTCGCCGGTGGCGACGATCACGCCCTGGCCGCGACGTTCCCGGCCGGAACGGAACTTCCCCCGGGCTGGAGCGAGATCGGTATGGTCCACGAGGGTACCGGCGTGACGGTCGACCACAAGCTGTGGAGCGGACCGTTGGGATGGGACCACTTCCGCTGATTACCCTTCCGGATGTGCACGAAATCAAGATCAGGCCGGCCGCCTACACCGATCCGGCCGTCCGGGCGCTGCTCGTCGACGTGATGGCCGAACTCGTCGACCGCTACGGCGACCCCGGCGACGACACCCCTATCGCCGACGACGACTTCACCCCACCGAACGGCGCCTTCTTCGTCGCCGCCGACGGCGAACGCCTGGTGGCCTGTGCCGCCTGGCGCCGCCACGGCGACGACGCCGAGCTGAAGCGCATGTTCACCGCTGAGCAGGCCCGGGGCCGGGGCCTGGGCCGCCGCATGCTCGCCACGATCGAGACCTCGGCCCGGGCCGCCGGCTGTCACCGCCTGATCCTCGAGGCCGGCGACAAGCAGCCCGAGGCGATCACGCTCTACGAGTCGGTCGGCTACACCCGAATCGAGGATTTCGGCTACTACAAGGGCGAAAGCGGAGTTCTCTCCTACGCCAAACCCCTCTGAAAGGTCGCGCGGCTGGATCGCGCGGCCGAGTGGGGGCACAACACAAATAGCCCCCCGGCCGGGTGGCCGAGGGGCTATTTGGTAAGCCTGAATTAGGCGCGGACGACCTTGCCGGCCTTGATGCACGAGGTGCAGACCTTGAGCTTCTTGGTCGTGCCGCCACCGGCGGGGGTACGCACCGACTGGATGTTCGGGTTCCAGCGGCGGTTGGTCCGCCGGTGCGAGTGGGAAACGTTGTGGCCGAAGCCCGGTCCCTTGCCACAGACGTCGCACACGCTAGCCACGGGTAACTCCTGAGTCGATACGAAGAACAGAAAGCGCCCAGCGAACACACGGCCTCGCAGGCAACCCGGCAAGGTTACCCGATGCCCGCCCCGAACAGCCAATCGCCCCTGCCCGCCCTGCTCAGCTGCCCACCGCGGGCCGGCCGGTCGGTCACGCGCACTGGCACCAAAGCCGCCCACCCCCAGTGGGTGGGGCTCTCCCCGCCAGCCCACCCACCCGGGGGTGCGGGACGACCCTAACGGGTTGCGGAGGCGGTCAGGGGCGTTGTCCACAGGGCGCTCACCAGGACCTGCGGTGCGCTCCCGAGAAGTTGTCAGCCGTGGTTAGTACGATTTTCGCGTGCTCGAGACACTGGACGCCGCAGCTGTCCGCCGCTGGTGCGGCGGCGGCTTGGTGGCGCTCCGGGCTCATCAGCGCGAGATCGACGAGCTGAACGTTTATCCCGTGCCCGACGGTGACACCGGCACCAACCTGGTGCTCACCCTCACCTCAGCCCAGGAGGCGCTCGAGGCCGTCGAGCCCGCCGGCACCCCTGAGTCCGCCCCGGCCGGCCCGCCGGCGAATGCGCTGCGGCGGATGGCCCGGGGTGCTCTTCTCGGCGCTCGGGGCAACTCGGGCGTGATCGTCTCGCAGATTCTGCGGGGCATGGCCGACAGCCTGGCCGCTTCCGTGGCGGTCCGCGGCGCCGAGCTGGCCCGTGCCCTGCGCTCGGCTTCCGAGGCGGCCTATGCCGCAGTGGCCCGGCCCGTCGAGGGCACGGTGCTCACCGTCGTGGCTGCTGCTGCTGAGGCTGCCGGTCGCCTCAAGTCCGACGATGTGCTGGCCGTCGCCCGTGCCGCGGCCCGGGCCGCCGCCGAAGCCCTGGCCCGCACCCCTCAGCAGCTCCCGGCCCTGGCTCGGGCCGGCGTCGTCGACGCGGGGGGCCGCGGCTTGGTGGTCCTGCTGGAGGCCCTGGTCGAGGCCCTGACCCCGGCCACCGGCTCCGGCTCCGGCTCCGGCTCCGTGCCCGCCGGGCCCCTGTCCGACGTCCCCGCGCTCGACGCCCCCGCCCCCACCGGGCTCGACGCCCCCACCGTGCTCGTGTCCGGTCCGGTTGGTCCCGGAGCCAAGGCGGATGCCGGACACCGCGGTGCGGGCGCCGACGGATTCGAGGTGCAATACCTGCTTGACGCCGAGGCGGGGGCGATCGGGCGGCTTCGCGACGAGCTAGGCGTGTTCGGCGAGTCGCTCGTGGTCGTGGGCGGCGGTGACTCCGGCCTCGCCACCTGGAACGTGCACGTCCATGTCGCGGCCGTCGGCATCGGGCCGGCGATCGAGGCCGGCGTGCTGGCCGGACGACCGCATCGCATCACCGTCACCCCACTCGACGAGCAGGCCCACCCGCACGGCGGCCACGCGGGTGAGGTGCCGGATTTCGCCGGCGTCCGGCCCGGGGAAGGCAGCCGCGAAGTGATGTCGAACAAGCGCGGCGCCGTCGTCGTGGCCGCCGGTGACGGTCTGACGGCTCTCTTCGAGGCGGAGGGCGCCACCGTGGT
>DASRYP010001080.1:0-13437 GCA_035687165.1 Actinoplanes sp.
CGGGCACACCCACCGCGACGGCGAAACGACGCCAGTTGGTGCGTCCGTACGCCGGATCGCCTTGCGCATCCTTCACGGATCCTCCTAGCTGGTGGAAGACGGCTGTAGCGAGCCGCACCTGACCGAGGACATCGACGGGAACCTGTTGTCGATCAACCGCTGGCAGTGAGGTCCGTCGATGCCGTCGCTTAACGTGCGGGAAATGTTGCCGCTCCGGTCCCGTGGGGACAAGGGCCTTGGCTACTAGTCAGTAACCCACGTCACGAGATCTCAGTGACGCTGCGTGATCACGGTGGAGTGATCGACGCCGATCCGACTCCGAATTCGGTCATATCAGCGCTCGTGAATCCGTGTGATGGTCACCACGTGTATAGGGCGAGCGAAGTGTTACGGATCGGTAACGAAACCCAGGTTGCTCCCAGGAAGCGGTGTTAACGACTTGGTCGACCGCAGTTCGGGCAGGACCGGAGGACCCGTCGATGAAATCCAGCAGACCCCGCGCCCTCGTACGCCTCGGTGGGCTCTTGGGTCTGATCGGGGTTCTGGTCGGTGTGACCGCGATCCCGGTCGGCGCGGTCGTGGCCGCGGGAGCGCACTGGAACCAGCGGCAGCGCGCCGATCTGCCCGCCCAGTTCCTCGACCCGCCGGCCGCCCAGCTCACCCGGGTCTACGCCGCCGACGGCAAGACGCTGATCACCACGTTCTACGACGAGGACCGGCACGACGTCACCCTCGGCCAGATCGCCCCGGTCATGCGCGACGCGATCGTGGCCGCCGAGGATACCCGCTATTACTCCCACGGCGGCGTCGACCTCAAAGGCCTGGCCCGCGCCCTGGTCTCGGACGCGCGTAGCGGCCGCGCCGAGCAGGGCGCGTCGACGCTGACCATGCAGCTCGTCCGGAATGTCCTGAAGCAAGACCCGGCCGAGCGCGCTGCCGCGACCCAGGACACCCCGGGGCGCAAGCTGCGCGAGATCCAGTATGCCGTGGAGTTGGAGAACCGGCTCTCCAAGGACCAGATCCTGCAGAACTACCTCAATATCGTGTATTTCGGTGCCGGAGCGTACGGGATCGAGGCCGCCGCCCGGCGCGTCTTCGGCGTCACCCCGGCCCGGCTCGACCTGGCCCAGGCCGCCCTGATCGCCGGCATCGTGCAGTCGCCCGAGGCCGACAACCCGATCGGCGGCGACCGGGCGAAGGCCCGCGAGCGCCAGCTCTACGTGCTCGGCGCGATGGCCAAGGCCGGCCTGATCACCGCGGCGCAGCACCGGGCGGCAGTCGCCGAGAAGCTCGCCTTCTCGGGCCGCACCCAGCCCAACGGCTGCGTCGACGCCACCGGCACGGCCGACGGTTGGGGTTTCTTCTGCGACGAATTTGAGCGCTGGTGGGACACCCAGGCGCAGTTCGGTGCGACGAAGGCCGAGCGCGACGACGCCCTGCGCCGGGGCGGCTACACGATCATCACGACGCTCGACCCCGAGGTGCAGAAGGTCGCCGCCGAGCAGGCCCGCGAGGTCTACTCGTTGAAGAACAAGAAGGCGTTGCCGATCGCCGTCGTCCAGCCCGGCACCGGCAAGGTGCTCGCGCTCGCCGTCAACCGCCACTACGGCACCGCCGACAAGCAGACCGACACGGTGAACCCACTGGTCAGCGGCGGTGGCGGGGTCAACGGCTACCCGTCCGGCTCCACCTTCAAGATGTTCACGATGCTGGCCGCGCTCGAGGCCGGGATGCCGCTGAGTACCGGCTTCGACTCGCCCTCGAAGCTGGTCACCGAGTGGTCCGACGACGGTCCCGGCAACTGCGCCGGGAAATACTGCCCGGGCAACGCGAACCCGAGCTGGATGGACGGCTATCGCACCATGTGGACCGGGTTCGGGCGCTCGGTCAACACCTACTTCGTGCACCTCGAGGAGCAGGTCGGCCCGGCCGCCGTGGTCGCGATGGCCAAGCGGCTCGGGATCAGCTTCCGCGCCCCGGCCGACGCGAGACTGGCCGAGCACCCCGATTCGTGGGGCTCCTTCACCCTCGGCGTGATCGACACGACCCCGCTCGAGCTCGCCTCGGCGTACGCGACCGTCGCCGCCGAGGGGAAGTACTGCGCGCCGCTTCCCGTCGAGTCGATCGTGCGGGACGGCCGCCGGCTGCCCGTCGCCGAGAACTGCAGGCAGGTCCTCGACCCTGAGATCGCGCGGGCCGCGACCGACGCCGCCCGCTGCCCGGTCGGGCAGCAGAGCACCTCCGGCACCTGCGACGGCGGCACCGCGGAGCAGGTCGCGGGCATCTTCGGCGGGCTCGACGTGGCCGGCAAGACCGGCAGCACCGAGGACAACCGCACCGAGACCTTCGTCGGCTTCACCCCGACGATGGCCGCGGCCGGTATCGCCAACGACCCGGTCACCCCGTCCGACCGAGTCGGCAGCGCCGTCGAGTCGCGGGTGGTCACGGCCGTCGCGCGCACCCTGCGTGCCGCGGTCGGCGACGGCGGGTACGCGGGGTTCACACCACCGAGCAGCGCAAAGGCGTACGGCGGGTAGAGATCGGGGTTTTCTCGGCATCAGGGGGTTCCTGCCGACATCAACCCGGTGACCGCAGCCCGCGAGCAGCGACGCCTGATCGCGGACACCGTCACGATGACCCTGCCGCTGACCCTTCGTCCGGTCGCGACCCGGCCGTCCGCAGAGCCGACCAGATCCGGTCGCGGGTGAAAGGCAACTCGGTCAGGCGTACGCCGGTGGCGTCGCGCAGCGCGTTGGCCAGCGCCGGCGCGACCGGGTTGAACGGGCTCTCGCTCATCGACTTCGCGCCGAGCGGGCCGATCGCGTCGTCGGTCTCGGCGAAGAGCACCTCGGTGCGCGGCACATCCGCGTACGTCGGCAGGTGGTACTGCCGGAAGCCGGTCGTGGTCACCTGGCCGTCCGCGCCGATGTCGACATGCTCGGCCAGTGTCGCGCCCAGTGCCTGGGCCACGCCGCCCTCGATCTGACCCCGGCACTGCAGCGGGTTCATCACCGTGCCCGCGTCGGCGCTGTGCACGCTGCGCAGGATCCGCAGCTCGCCGGTCTTCGGATCGACCGCGACCCGGAACCACTGGGCGTTGAACGCCACCGACCGTGGGCTGCCGTCCCAGTGCCCCGCGGCGCTCAACGGCCGCCCGGCCCGCGCCGCCAGCTCCTTCAGGACGGCCTCGGTCAGGTCGGCCCCGCCCGCCTCGGCCCGGAGCCGCGCGTGCAGGCCCCGCGACGCGTCCAGCACCGCCCGGCCGGCCACGACCACCCCGGTGGAGGCGAACGCGCCGGTGTCGTGCCGCACCACGTCGGTGTCCGACTGCCGCACGGCGATCCGGTCGACCGTCGTGCCGAGCGCGTCCGCGGCGATCTGCGCGTGCACGGTCGTGCTGCCGTTGCCGAACTCGGCGGTGCCGACCGCGATCTCGAAGCGCCCATCGGGCAGCAGCGTCGCGGTCGCGTCGGCGTGGTGCCCGCCGGGCGGTCCGGCCGCGATCATCGTGATCGCCATTCCGTCGCCGACCAGCCAGCCCGCGGGCACCGCCGGGGTGGGCGCGGCGGCGGCCCCGCGCAGGTGATCGAGGCACTGGTCGAGACCGTACGACGCGATCGTCAGGTCGTCGGCGTGGTCGCCGGGCGCGGTCAGGAGGTCGCCGGGCCGCACGACGTTGCGCTCGCGCATCGTGATCGGGTCGACGCCGAGCAGCTGGGCCAGCTCGTCGAGCGCCGACTCGACCGCGAACGACACCTGCCCCAGCCCGTACCCGCGGAACGCGCCCGCGGGGACCGTGTTCGTGTAGACCGCCCGGGCGTCGGTGCGCATGTTCGGGCAGCGGTAGACGGCGATCGACTCGTGGCAGGCGTGATACATGACCGCGGGCCCGTGGTTCCCGTACGCCCCGGTCTCGGAAGTGACCTCGAGGCGCAGCGCCGTGAGGGTGCCGCCGAAGCGGGCCCCCACCTTGACGGTGACCGTGAACGGGTGGCGGGTGGTGGCCGACGTGAACTGCTCGGCCCGCGTGTACTCGTGCCGGACCGGCCGTCCCAACCGCAGCACGGCCAGCGCCACCAGGTCCTCGACCAGCATCTCCTGCTTGCCGCCGAAGCCGCCGCCGACCCGCGCGGCGATCACCCGGACCCGCTCCTCGGGCAGGTCGAAGAGGACGGCCAGGGCACGCCGGGTGAGGAACGGGGTCTGCGTGCTCGTGCGGATCACCAGGCGTCCGTCGTCGTCGAGCCAGCCGATCGCGCCGTGCGTCTCCAGGCTCGCGTGCTGCACGCGCGGGGTGCGGAACGTTCCCTCGTAGATCGCGTCGGCCTCGGCGAAGCCCGCCTCGACGTCCCCCAGTCCGGCGTGCAGCTCGGCCACGACGTTGCGTTCGGCGCCCGGGTGCAGTTGCGGGGCGCCCTCGGCCATCGCCTCGGCGGGGGAGAGGACGGCGGGCAGCACCTCGTAGTCGACGGCCAGCGCACGGCAACCCTCCTCGGCGGCCGCCTCGCTGGTGGCGACCACCGCGGCGACCCGCTGCCCGGCGAAGCGGACCACGTCGTCGAGCACCCGGGTGTCGGCCGGGTCCTCGGCGGCGTTCTCGTGCTGCGCGGTGGAGAAGAGCCTGGTGGGCGCGTCGGCGTGGGTCAGCACCAGCTCGACGCCGGGCACGGCGAGCGCGGCCTCGGTGCGGACGGCCAGGATGCGCGCGTGCGGGTGCGGCGAGCGCAGCACCTTCAGATGCCGCACACCGGGGACGTCCAGGTCGAAGGTGTAGCGGGCGGCGCCGGTGACCACGTCGGGCCCGGCCGGGGCGCCGAGGTTCGCGCCGACCGCCGACCCGGGGGCGGGCTCGGCCACGTTGACCACGCCGGCCAGCGCGTCGGCGACCGCGCGGTACCCCGTGCACCGGCAGAGGTTGCCCTTGAGCGCACGCGGCAGGTCAGTGCGCTGATCGTCGGTGAGGGCCGCGGTCGTCATGATCAGGCCGGCCGTGCAGAAGCCGCACTGGAAGCCCTGCGCGTCGAGGAAACGCTGCTGGACGGGGTGCAGGCCGTCGTCGTCGGCGAGGCCCTCGACGGTGGTGACTGCGCGGCCGGCCGCGCGGAAGGCCGGATAGACGCAGGAGTGCACCGGCACCCCGTCGACGTGCACCGTGCAAGCGCCGCAGTCGCCCGTGTCGCAGCCCTTCTTGACCCCGAAGCAGCCCTGCTCGCGCAGGTAGGTGCGCAGGCACTGGCCGGGCCGGGGTGCCTCGTCGTGCTCGGTGCCGTTGATCCTCATCGCGCGAGCTCCGCCCGGACCTGCTCGGCGTAGAGCCGAGTCAGGTGCCGGCGCCAGGCGGGCAGGCCGTGCACGTCCTCGACGTACGCCTCGTCGGCGATCCCCTCGGCCAGCGCCACCGGCAGCACCTCGGCCCCGGGGACCTGCTGGAACGTCAGCACGTACGGGCGCTTGGTCGCGGCCGTCACGGTCACCACCAGCCCGCCGCCGGCGTCCCGGCGCCCGATCACCAGCACGCCCGAGCGCCCATGGGGATGCAAAGAGCCTTGGCGGTACGCCGTGACAGCGCTCAGCGACGACGCGGGCAGACGCATCGAGCGCAGCAACTCCCCCTCGCGCAGAACCGTCGTCCCCTCGCCGGTCACGAACTCGGCCACCGGCACCGTGCGCTCGCCCTCGGGGCTCTGCAACAGCACGGTTCCGTCCAGCGCGGCGCCGAGCGCGATCATCGGCCCGGCCGGCAGCGCGGCGCAGAGGTTGCCGCCGACGGTCGCCACGTTCCAGATCTTGAAGGACGCCAGGAACGCTTGGCAGCACTTCTCGGCCAGGTCGTAGCCGCTCGCCGCGAGCTCGGCGATCGTGCAGGTGGCGGCGATCTCCAGCCCGTCGTCGTCGCGGGTGAGCGCGGGCCAGCCGGCCGCCGTCAGGTCGAGCAGCCGGACCACGTGCGGCTGCGGCTCGCCGAACAGGGCCGTGCCGCCGCCGAGCCACGCGTCGCCCGGCCGCCACTGACCCACCCGCGCCGGGCTGATCACTTCAGCGACGGTGTTCAGATCCACATTCGTACGTTACGCGACCGATGTTTCTGATCCTGTCGTTCTTTTCGGTCGCCTTCTCTCCTGCGCTTTCTCTTCGATCGCTTGTCAACCAAGGATCAGCAGCGTCGCGGCGACCGTCGCCGCCCATGCGGCGAAGAGCAGGACCGGGCGACGGGGTACGTCGATCTCGGGCGGCGGAGGCAGCGGGCTGAGTGCGAGGGCGCGCAGGCGGGTATCGCGCAGGGCGGCCACGAGCTGGTCGGCGGTGCGCTGGTAGGACGTCGACGGCCAGGGCGGGGGCACCGGCACGGTGAGCACGGCCTCGCCCGCGGTCAGCACCACCGTGCCGCCGTCGTCGTGGACGATCGCGCTGTCGGTGGCCCACGGCTCGCGGTTGCGGCCGCGGAAGCCGATCGCCGCGACGCCGCCCGCGTGCCAGCGCAGCCGGGGGCGTAGCTGGGAGCGCCAGCCGTACTCGTAGGCGATCGCGGCGGTCGGCCCGACCACGGCGAACAACGGGAACCCGGCCAGGTCGGCCAGTTCACCGGCGGCCAGGGCCGCGCCGAGGCCGATCGCGACCGTCGCGATCCACGCCCGGCGCGGTGAGATGCGGTGCTCGCGGGGCTGGAACGCGTCGGCGTCCCGGTCGGCCGTGCGCAGCGCCTCCGGGTCGACCAGTTGCTCCTCGTCGTCCTCGATCTCGCGGGGCAGGCCCTCGACCACGTCGTACGGCACCTCGACGACCGGGCCGACCGGGCCGACCGGCACGTGCAGCCGGTCGCCGACCTCGAGCGCGCACCAGCTGCCCGGCCGCGGGTCGCCGTAGAGGACGGCGACCTCGGTGTGCACGTCGTCCTCGTCGTGGCGGGGCTCGGGCTCGGCGACGTCGAAGGCGAACTCCCGGGCGGTGCGCCCGTCGTCGGCGGGGAGCAGCACGTGGACGTACCCCTCCTGCTCGACGGCGCGCACCGAGTGCACCGGCTGCGGCGCGAGGAAGAGCCGGCGCAGGGCGGCCTGGTGCCGGACCGCGCGGGTGAGTAGGGCGCAGCCCAGGGCGAAGGCGGCGATCGTGGCGGCCAGCCAGGGCACGGCGGCGTCGTCGAGCGCCACCCAGAGCACCCCGGCGGCCGAGGCGAGCAGCAGTGCGAAGCCGAGCGCCTCGGCCGGGGCGGCGACGTGCGGCAGGGCGTACGGGGACGGGGGTCTGCGGTGCGGGACGGGCAGCGGGGCCGCCGGGCGGTCGAGCCGGGCGACGACCACGGCGACCCCCGCGTACGCCCAGATCGCGAAGACTGTGCCGAGGCCGATCGCGAGCGGGGTCCACAGCACCGCGCCGAACAGACCCGCCCACGCGGCGGCGTTCCGGTCCGCGTACACCGTGATCGCCGGCGCCAGCAGGACGCCGAGTCCGACCCAGCGCGCGGCCGGAGCCGGGTCCGAGGGGCCGCCGAAGAGCCCGAAGACCAGCACGAACGCGAGCAGGCCGGCGGCCGGGACCGAGGTCTCCACCCGCAACAGGGGACGCATGCCCCCATCGTCGGGGACGTGGGCGGCCCCGGGAGGCGGAATCGCACGGCCCGCCGTCGGGGACCTCGGCGGTCGAGGTCCCCGACGGCCGGTCGCTGTCAGGGACCGCTGACGATGCTGGTCACCTGGTGGCCGCTGTTCACCGTGGCCCCCGTCGTGTTGATGACGTTGGTGATCGTGCCGACGCCGCCGAGCGAGACGGTGACCATGTCCCGCAGCCGCACGCCCGACTTGACCGGCACCTCGAACGCCCGCGCCGCCACGACCGACGGGTTGACGTTGAAGAAGCAGTAGCTGCCCAGACCCCACGCCTCGTGGTTGTTGACCGAGTCGGCCACCTTGTACGCCGTCCAGCCGCGCGTCGACCCGTTCATCCAGGCGGCCTGGTTCGGCGGGTCGTACGGCATCTCGTTCTGATAGAAGTACGTCCGCCCGCCCTCGCCGTTCCAGATCGTCTGGTGCTGCTGGTAGTGCTCGACGAAGAGGCCGTAGAAGGTGACGTTGTCGCCGTTCACGATCAACCCGTTGCGGGCCGGGTTCTGGGTCCAGCCCCAGGTGCCGTCGTTGCCGTGGTCGGCCCGCCAGATCCAGGCGTGGTCGCCGATCACGTTGTCGCTGTTGACCTCGACGCTGACCGTGGCCTTGCCGGCGATCGAGCCACCGATCCGCACGAAGACGTCGGAGAGCACGGTCGGGTTGGCCGCGTGGTTCGCCGCGGATCCCGGCGGGCCGACCTGCAGCAGCACGTTCGAGTTCGTGGTGCCGGCGTCGAAGAGCACCCCGGCCAGGCGTACGCCGTCCACGTCGGCGATGCGCATGGCGTCCACGCCACCGGTCGGGACGAAGGTCGCGAGGCCCAGTCCGAGGATCACGGTGTTGGCACGGGTGACGTTGAGCGTCTGGTTGAGGTTGTAGACGCCCGGCGTGACCAGCAGGTTCTTGCCGGCCGCGAGGGCCGCGTTGATCGTCGCGGCGGTGTCACCGGCCTTGACGACGTAGAAGGTGGTGATCGACAGGGAACTGCCGGCCGGGTTGCCGTTCGCCCAGGAGGTGCCGGCGGTGTTGTTGCGCAGGGCAGGCACGAAGACCTGGTACGCGCCGGCCGAGTCGACGTACAGGTAAGGCTTCTCGGCGACCACCGGCGTCGAGCCGATCGTCGTGTACGGCGGGTTCGGGAAGCTCTGCGCCGGGGCGCCGGGGGAGCCGACGAAGACCTGGTTCCAGTTCGAGCCGTTCCAGCTGCCCATCTGCGAGTTGCGGGTCAGGAACTGCTGCTGGCTGCCGGACTGGATCTGCCCGTCGATCTTGGAGTCGGAGATGAAGCCACCGGACGACCAGCCGCCGTCGGAAAGGGCCAGGTTTCCGCGTACGTGCATCCGGCGGTACGGGGCGGCCTGCGACACGGACCAGCGGTCGAGCCCGTCCGGCGGGGTGACGCTCAGGCCCTCGGCGGAGCGCCAGAAGTTCTGCGTGGCGTTCTGCGAGCCGTCGTGCCACCAGTCGGCCTCGACGTGCACGTGGCCGTTGATGTTGACCTGGTCGGGGTTGAGACCGAGCCCGGCGACCTGGGTGAAGAAGCCGACGTTGGCGTCCACGTTGTAGCTGCCCGGCTTGAACAGCAACGCGTACCGCTGGTTGCCGAACTGGTTCTCGACCTGCTGGTTGAAGACCGTGTTCAGCCGGCTCTGGATCGTCGACGCCGACATCGACGGGTCGAAGACGCTCACGTTGGGGCCGAGGTCCGGGTTGGTGGGGTTCGGCGGAACCGTGGTCGGCGGCGTCGTGGGGCCGCCCGAGTACGTCCACTTCTGGTTGGCGCCGCCGCCGCACGCCCAGAGCTGCAGCTTCGCCCCGTCGGCCAGGTTGTTGTCCTTGATGTCGAGGCACTTGCCGGCCTTGACGTTGACCAGGTCCTGGGCGGCGTTGAGCGTCCACTGCTGGCTGGCCAGGCCGGCGAAGCAGTCCCACAGGTGCACGGCCGCGCCGTCGGTGGTGGCGCCGTCGGCCACGTCGAGGCACTTGCCGAGGCCACGCACCGAGCCGTCGTCGGCGAACGTCCAGGTCTGGTTGGGGCCGGTGGAGCAGCCCCACATCTGCGGCTGGTTGCCGTTGGCGGTGCTGCCGTTCGTCACGTCAAGGCACTTGCCGTTGGCTGAGCTGACCAACGTGCCGGTGGTAGCGGCGGAGGCGCTGGTCATGCCGACGATGCCGAGGCCGCCGACGACGACGGTGAGGACGATACCGGTCAGGAGCTTTCTCCTGAGCTTGTTCCTGTGCATGGGGGATCTCCCGGGTCGGGGATGGGGAAACCGGAAAGTGAGTTAACAGTTCCCGTGCCGAGAGATCCCGGTCAAGCACGTATCGACTGACTTAAGTTTCTCTTAAGGTTCTTTCTTCGGGACTTACTTGAAGTAGTGGCCGGCGCTGAGATCGTCGATCAGGGTGGGGCCGGTCGGCTTCCAGCCGAGCAGCTCGCCGGTCAGCTTGTGCGACGCGGGGCTGTCGAGGGCGAACAGCGGGCCGATCCAGCCGAAGTCCTCCGGCGTGGCCGAACCGGTCGGCAGGCCGAGCCCCCGCCCGATCGCCTCGGCGATCTCCCGGCCCGTGACGCCCTCCTCGGCGACGGCGTGCAGCACCGCTCGGTCGCGGCTCGCCTGTGCCTGGTCCGCCTGGGCGTGCTCCGCCTGCCCCTCGCTCGCTCCCGCCTCGCTCGCTGCTGCTTGGTTTGCCGCTGCTTCGACCGCCAGGCGGAACAGGGTCGCGGCGTCGCTGCGGTGCACGGCCGTCCAGCGGTTGGTGCCATCGCCGATGTAGCCGGCGACTCCCCGTTCGCGGGCGATCGTGATGAGCGTCGGGAGGAAACCGCCGTCGCCCTCGCCGTGCACGGTCGGGGCCAGGCGGACGATGATCGGGCGGACGCCCCGATCGGCCAGGGCGAGAGCCGCGGCGGCGGACTGCGTCCGTGGGTGGGCGGTGGCCGGGTCGGGCGTGTCGCGCTCGGTGGCGACCCGGCCCGGGGTCAGCCCGAGCGTGCCTGACGCGATGGCGAAGGGGTGGCCGGTGCCTTCGAGCGCGCGCCCGATCGTGTCGATGGCGCCGCGGTCCTTGCGCAGCGACTCGGCGAAGTTGCCGAAGTCGTGCACGAAGGCCAGGTGGATGACGGCGTCGGAGCCCTTCGCGCCCGCTTCCAGAACGTCGAGGGTGTCGAGGTCGCCGCGCAGCACCTCGGCGCCGGCCGCGGCGATGCGCTGGGCTGAGGCGTCGGAGCGGGCCAGGCCGACGACCTCGTGGCCGTGCTCCAGCAACTCGGGTACAACCGCCGAGCCGATCCAGCCGGACGCCCCGGTGACGAAGACGCGCATGACGGTTCCTTCTCTCTGTTGGCTGCCCCGCACTTTGATGCGCTGAGTGTCAGCTTGATGCGCTGAGTGTCGGCGGAGCGCGGGTGTATGTCAGTCGCTGTCATCAGCCTAGCACCGTCATGTCAGTTACTGTCATCGTCGAGCGGCGGTGATGTTGTGGAGCTGCGGTGATGTCAGGAGCTGTCGTCGCCTAGGATGGGGGGTATGGGTCGCTGGGAGCCGAACGCGCAGGCCCGCCTCCGGCAGGCGGCGATGGAGCTCTACGCCGAGCGCGGGTTCGACCGGACGACGGTCGCCGAGATCGCCGAGCGGGCCGGGCTGACCGAGCGCACCTTCTTCCGCCACTTCGCCGACAAGCGCGAGGTGCTCTTCGCCGGCTCCTCGCCGTTGCAGGAGCTGCTGGTCACGTCCACGGCGTCGGCGGCGCCGGAGGTGGGTCCCGGCGTCGCGGTGGCGGCAGCGTTCGAGAAGGCCGCGGCGGAGTATTTTCCGCCGGTCGAATATTCGCGCCAACGCCAGCGAGTGATCGACGCGAACCCGGCTCTCCAGGAGCGTGAACTGGCCAAACTCGACCGGGTGGCGGCGGCGCTGGCCGGAGCGCTGCGGGCTCGCGGGGTCGACGGGCCGACCGCGGCGCTGACCGGCGAGAGCGGGGTCGCGGCGTTCAAGGTGGCGTTCGTCCGCTGGATCACCGACCCCGCCGACCGACCGCTCCTCGGGCACGTGCGCACGGCGTTCGCCGGCCTGGGCGACGTGTGGGCCTTCGCGCCCACCCGAAACTGAATCTTTCTCAGCATTTCCGGTACATTCCCGGGTCATGGACGCAGACGTCATCGTCGTCGGGGCCGGACTGGCCGGACTCGCCGCCGCCCACGAGCTCACCTCGGCCGGCAAGCGAGTCGCGCTCGTCGACCAGGCGAGCGCCGCCGACCTGGGCGGGCAGGCGTACTGGTCCTTCGGCGGGCTCTTCCTCGTCGACACCCCCGAGCAGCGCCGGATGCGCGTCGCCGACTCCTTCGACCTCGCCTGGAGCGACTGGCAGGGTAGCGCCGGCTTCGACCGCATCGCCCCCGGCACTTCCCCCTCGACTTCCGGCGCTTCCCCCGACGGCTCGTCCGGCACTTCCTACCCCGGCGAGGACTCGTGGGCGGTGCGCTGGGCCCGGGCGTACGTCGAATTCGCCGCGGGGGAGAAACGCGCCTGGCTCTCGTCGCTCGGCATGACGTGGCTGCCGACCGTGGGCTGGGCCGAACGAGGCAGCCTGCGCGCCGACGGACACGGCAACTCGGTGCCCCGCTTCCACGTCACCTGGGGGACCGGGACCGGCGTGGTCGCCCCCTTCGTACGCTCCATCGAGGACGCGGCGGCCCGTGGCCTGGTCACCTTCCACCATCGGCACCGGGTCGACGAACTCGTCGTCTCGAACGGCGTGGTCACCGGCGTACGCGGAAAGCTCCTCGCCCCCTCGGACGGCGCACGCGGTGAGCCGTCGAGCCACGAGATCGTCGGTGACTTCGCTCTGACGGCGCAGGCGGTGGTGGTGGCGTCCGGCGGCATCGGCGGAAACCACGACCTCGTACGCAAGTACTGGCCCGACCGCCTCGGCACGCCCCCGCGCAACATGATCACCGGCGTTCCCGAGTACGTCGACGGCCGCATGCTGCAGATCTCGGCCGACGCGGGCGCCCGCCTGGTCAACCGCGACCGGATGTGGCACTACACCGAGGGCATCCAGAACTGGAACCCGATCTGGCCCGGCCACGGCATCCGCATCCTGCCCGCCCCGTCCTCGATGTGGTTCGACGCGCTCGGCCGGCGCCTGCCGGCGCCGTGTTTCCCCGGTTACGACACGATGAGCACGCTGAGCTACCTGCGGACGACGCCCGAGATCGCCGGGTACGACCACTCCTGGTTCATCCTCACCCAGAAGATCATCGAGAAGGAGTTCGCGCTCTCCGGCTCGGAGCAGAACCCTGACATCACCGCGCAGGACAAGAAGGCGTTCCTGCGCGAGAGAATTCTGGGCAAGGGCGCACCCGCACCGGTCGAGGCGTTCAAGAGCAAGGGTGCCGACTTCGTCGTGGCGTCCGACCTGGACGACCTGGTGGTCGGCATGAACAAGCTGACGGACCAGCCGCTGCTCGACCCGGCCCATATCCGTGCACAGATCGAGGCCCGCGACCTCCAGATCGCCAACCCGTACGGGAAGGACGCCCAGGTCCAGGGCATCCGCAACTCCCGCCGCTACCTGGGCGACCGCATCGGCCGAACCGCGACCCCGCACCGCATCCTCGACCCGGCCGCCGGCCCGCTGATCGGCGTCAAACTGCACATCCTCACCCGCAAAACCCTCGGCGGCATCCAGACCGACCTCGACTCACGCGCCCTGGCCGCCGACGGCAACCCCATCCAGGGCCTGTACGCAGCGGGCGAAGTCGCGGGCTTCGGCGGCGGCGGCGTCCACGGCTACAACGCCTTGGAGGGCACTTTCCTGGGCGGTTGCCTGTTCA
>DASRYP010001081.1:0-10256 GCA_035687165.1 Actinoplanes sp.
TCGGCCGCGCGGTCAGAACCCGCTCAGACTAGGGGCCAAGTTAGTGCCCTCCGACGCCTGCATCGGGCATGCTGTTCCGCGTAGCCATGCCTAATTTGCCGCCGGGTCGTCGCCCGTTGAGCCCTGGATCCCGCGCCGGACTCGGCGCGGCCGTTGTGCTGCTCGTGGTCGTGTCCGCCGTGGAGCTCATGGACGGCCCCGACGCCGTCTTCGTGGGTCTGTTCGCGGCCGTGCCGTTCCTCGCCGCCGTCTTCGCCTTCTGGCCGACGGTGCTTGTGGTCGGGGTGCTCACGACGATCGTCGGCATGGTCTTCGAGGGGATGGCCGGCCAGCTCACGGTCAACGGTGTGGTCAACATCCTCGGCATCCTGCTCGCGACCGGCATCGCCGTGACGGTGGCGACCATCCGGCAGCGCCAGACCGACAAGATCGCCGAGTTGAAACGGCTCGCCGCGGTCGCCCAGCAGGCGGTTCTGCGTCCGGTCGGGCCCCAGGTGGGTGCTCTCGCGGTCGCGGGGCGCTACATCTCGGCGACCGCCGCCGCCGACATCGGCGGCGACCTTTACGAGGCCCTGGACACGCCGTACGGGGTTCGGATCATCATCGGTGACGTGCGCGGCAAGGGGCTGGACGCGGTCCGGCTGGCGAGCATCGTGCTCGGCTCCTACCGGCACGTCGCATACGAGCGGGCCGACCTCAAGACGATGGTGGCCGACCTGGACCGAGCCGTGGCCCGCAGTGTGGGCGACGAGGACTTCGTCACCGCCGCGCTGGTCGAGGAACGGGGCGGCACCCTGACGATCGTCAACTGTGGACACCCTGCGCCGCTACTTCTGCGCCGGGGCCAGGTCATTCCGCTGGAGCCCCCCGCGCCGGCGCCGCCGCTGGGGTTCATGCCCGAGGTGAAGGCGCGTGTCGAGCGGCTCGAGCCGGGCGACCGGCTCCTGCTCTTCACCGACGGACTGGGCGAGGCACGCCGGGACGGGGAGTTCTTCCCGACCGCCGACCGGGCCTGGCGGTTGCTCGGCCACGGCACGGTCGGCGACGGTCTGGCCTCGCTCGAAACGGCCCTGGTCGACTGGGTGCACGGCCGCCTCGAGGACGACATCGCGCTGGTGCTGCTGGAGTACGCCGGCCCGGACGACGGCGTGACCGTGCCGATGCCGAGCTGGGAAGTCGGTGCCGCCTGAGCTAGGCGGCGGCGATCTCGTCGCGGCCCTCGGCGGGCGCCACCACCTCGGCCGGCTGCGGTCCGGCCGAGGTGGTGGCGGGGGCCGGGGCGGCCGGAACCGGCATCGGGTCGAGATGACGGTGGCGCCCGACGTAGTGGCGAGGCTGTTCCGCCTGGCGGGGCTCCGGTATGAGGCTTTTGAGCGTGGCGAACATGGCGCGCCCCCTTGGCGGCTCGTCGAAGTCGAAAGCTTCGTGTCTATCTGGTGCAACGAGCCGCACGGCATGCCGATACGTGGGTGACGCCGGGGAGGCGGCAATTAGCCGAACGGCCATCCTGGCGGCCACCCGATCGGAGGTTTTTGATGTGCGGATCCGGCGGACAAGCCCACCGGCCGGGTGGTTGGTCACGAAACAACTCGTGGCTTGTCCGTCCCTACCGATGGGTAATACAGTGTGAGTTACTGACGGGTAACTCCAAACCGGCGGGCGTTCGGAGATCGGGGCCAGCACCATGACGCACTACAAGAGCAACCTTCGGGACCTTCAGTTCAATCTGTTCGAGGTCTTCGAGGCTGACCGGGCGTTCGGCCAGGCGCCGTACGAGGGGATCGACGCGGAGACCGCGCGCGACGTGCTGACCGAGGTCAACCGGCTGGCGACCGAGGACCTGGCCGCGAGCTACGTCGAGGCCGACCGCAACCCGCCGGTCTTCGACCCGATCACGCACACCGCGCCGCTGCCGGAGTCGTTCAAGAAGTCGTTCGACCAGTGGATGGCCGCCGAGTTCTGGCGCCTCGACCTGCCCAGTTCGCTCGGTGGCACGCTCGCTCCGCGTGCGCTCTGGTGGGCCCTCGCCGAGAACGTGCTCGGCGCCAACGCGCCCGTCTGGATGTACTCGTCCGGCCCCTCCTTCGCCCACGTCATCGAGACCGAGGGCACCGAGGAGCAGCGGGTCTGGGCCAAGCTCTTCGTCGAGAAGCAGTGGGGCTCCACGATGGTGCTGACCGAGCCGGACGCCGGTTCGGACGTCGGCGCCGGCCGGTCCCGGGCGATCCCGCAGGCCGACGGCTCGTGGCACATCGAGGGCGTCAAGCGGTTCATCACCTCGGGTGAGCACGACCTGAGCGACAACATCATCCACTATGTGTTGGCCCGCCCGGCCGGCGTCGAGGGTGTGGGCGGTCCGGGCACCAAGGGCCTGTCGCTCTTCATCGTGCCGAAGTACCACTTCGACGCCGAGACCGGCGAACTGGGCGAGCGCAACGGCGTCTACGCGACCAACGTCGAGCACAAGATGGGCCTCAAGGTCTCGAACACCTGCGAGCTGACCTTCGGCGAGCACGGCACCCCCGCGAAGGGCTGGCTGCTCGGCGAGGTGCATCAGGGCATCCGCCAGATGTTCATGATCATTGAGTACGCCCGGATGATGGTCGGCACCAAGGCGATCGCCACCCTGTCGACGGGTTACCTGAACGCGCTGGAGTACGCCAAGAACCGTGTCCAGGGTGCTGATCTGGTGCGCAACGACGACAAGGCCGCTCCGCGGGTCACCATCGCGCACCACCCCGACGTACGCCGGTCGCTGATGCTCCAGAAGTCGTACTCGGAGGCCCTGCGCGCCCTGGTCATCTACACCGCCACCTGGCAGGACAAGGTGGCCATCGCCGAGGCGGCCGGTGACCGTGCGGCCGCCACGACCGCCAGCCGGGTCAACGACCTGCTGCTTCCGCTGGTCAAGGGCGTGGGCTCCGAGCGGGCCTATGAGCTGCTCGGCCACGAGGCGCTGCAGACGTACGGCGGCTCGGGCTTCCTGCAGGACTACCCGCTTGAGCAATACGTGCGGGACGCGAAGATCGACACCCTGTACGAGGGCACCACCGCGATCCAGAGCCTCGACCTGGTCTTCCGCAAGATCGTGAAGGACCAGGGCGTCGCACTCGCCATCCTCGCCGGCGACATGCAGGCCTTCGTGGACAGCGAGGCCGGCAACGGTCAGCTGAAGACCGAGCGGCTCGCGCTGGGCAAGGCGCTCGGCGAGATGCAGCAGATCCTCGGCGCGGCGATGGGCTGGCTCGGCGCCGTGCAGGGCGGCGACGCCCGCGAGCTCTACAAGGTGGGTCTGAGCTCGCGGCGCATCCTGCTCGCCCTGGGCGACGTGGTGCTCGCCTGGCTGCTGCTGCGCCAGGCCGAGGTCGCCCTGAAGGCGCTGGCCGGCGACGTCTCGACGGCTGACAAGAACTTTTACGAGGGCAAGGTGGCGGCGGCGCGGTTCTTCGCCCGCGAGGTGCTGCCCCGGGTCGGCTCGGACCGGCGCATCATCGAGAACACCACTCTGGACCTGATGGACCTCTCCGAGGACGTGTTCTGAGCTGACAAACCCGCGCTGACAAACCCGCGCTGACAAACCCGCGCTGGGAACCGCGCTGGGAAAACCCACGAAGGCCGGCGGACAATGACGTCCGCCGGCCTTCGGCAGGTCCGGGGTCAGCCGCGGGCGGTGTGGCGCTCGACCAGTGGCATGGAGCCGGGCTCGAACGCTGACCAGGCGGCGTCGAAGCGGTGGACGGCGAGGCCGGCCGTCTTGAGCGTGAGCTCCCGACCGTCGTGCTCGGCGTCGGGGATGAGCATCAGCGACACCCCCGAGACGGTGGGGTTGTGGCCCACCACCAGCACCGTGCGGATCGACTCGGGCACCTTGCGCACGAGGTCGAACACCTCTGTCCGGCCGCCGTCGTAGAGCCCCTGCTCGTAGCGCACCTCGGGAGCCCCGCCGCCGGGCCGGGCCTGGGCCAGCGCGATGGAGACGCCCTGCCACGTCTCTCGAGTGCGTGCGGCCGGCGAACACAGCACCAGGTCGGGATGCAACCGCTCGTCGGCGAGCCAGGCGCCGGCCGCATCCGCGTCGATCGCGCCGACTTCGGTCAGCCGGCGGTCGAAATCGGACCGTCCACCTGGCGTTTCGGCCTTGGCGTGGCGGAGGAGTACAAGCGTCGCGGTCATGCGTCCAGCTTGCCTGATTGAGGAATCGGGCGGGTGGGTATCCCGTGTTCGACGCATTGACCAAGGTGAGGATCAAGGAGGCCCGCGATGGGCATCGGCGGAAGCATTTTCCTGCTGGCGTTGGGCGCCATCCTGGCGTTCGCCGTGGACGCGCACATCAGCGGGATCGACATCACCATCATCGGCTGGATCCTGATGGCGGCCGGGCTCATCGGCCTGATCATCACGCTCTGGTTCTGGAACAGCCGCCGCCGTACGGTCGTGACGCGGCAGAGCGCGGCGCCGGTCGCGAGCGCCGACCCGGCATACCCGAACCAGCAGGTGCGCAGTGAGTACCAAGAGACCCGTCGCGAGGATGTCCCGCCGCCCGGTTACTGACTCCCCTGAACCCGCGACGCCGGCGCCACCCTCCCCCCTGGTGGCTGCCGGCGTCGCGTGCTGTCTCAGGCCTTGAGCGCTGCCGCGACCCAGGTAGCCACCGGCGTCACCGGACGGCCGATCAGCGACGCAAGGGTGTCGGCCGGGACGAAGAGCGCACCGTGCGAGGCGGCCCGGTCGGAGTCCGCCAGGATGGCCGCGAACGCCTCGGGCAGGCCGACGCCGACGAGCATCTCGCCGTACTTCTCCTCGCCCAGGTCGGTGTAGGTCACCGGCCGGCCGGACTGCCGGGCGATCTCGGCGGCCAGCTCAGGCAGCGTGAAGGGGTCGCCGCCCAGCTCGTACACCTTGTTCTCGTGGCCGTCGGTGGTGAGCACCACCGCGGCGGCCTCGGCGAGGTCGGCCCGCGGGACAGCGCTGATCTTGCCGTCGCCCGCCGCGCCGAACAGGCCGTATTCCAGCACCTGCTCGATGTTGTAGTTCTCGGTGTACCAGCCGTTACGCAGGAACGTGTAGGGCAGGCCGGACTCGACGATCATCTTCTCGGTTTCGAGGTGCTCGGCGGCCAGCCGCATGTCGGTCGTGTCGGCCTTGGGCGCGCTGGTGTAGACGAGAAGGCCCACGTTCGCGGCCTTGGCGGCGTCGACCACGTTGCGGTGCTGCTCGATCCGGCGGCCGACCTCGCTGCCCGAGATGAAGAGGACCTTGTCGGCGCCCTCGAAGGCCGCCCGCAGCGACGCGGGATCGTCGTAGGAGACCTGCTTCACGGTCACCCCCAGGTCGGCGATCTTGTCGACCTGACGGCCGAGACCGACGATCTCGCTCGCGGGCACGCCCTTGGCGAGAAGTGACTGGATGGTGAGCCGGCCGAGGTGGCCGGTGGCGCCCGTGACGACGATGGTCATGCTTGTCCTCCTGGTTGCTTGTTACTGACAACCGGGGCCAACGTCGCAGGTCACCGGTCACTTCCCATTCGATAGTAGGCACCTTGAAGTGCAATACTTCCCCGAGGGATAGTAAAGGGGTGGAAGCCAGTGCGTACTCGCAAAATTGTCCCAGTCGGCAGATCCTCGACCGGATCGGCGACACCTGGAGCGTCCTGGTCGTGGTGATGCTGGCCGACGGGCCGCAGCGCTACACGGCGCTGTCCCGGCGGATCGAGGGGGTGAGCCCCAAGATGCTCACCCAGACGTTGCGCGGCCTCGAGCGCGACGGGCTGATCGCCCGCACGGTGTACGCCGAGGTGCCGCCCCGCGTCGATTACGCGCTCACCGAGCTGGGTCGCAGCCTGCTCGACCTCGTGGGCGCACTCGAGAAGTGGGCCGAGACGCACATCGAGGACGTGCAGGCGGCCCGCCTCGTCTACGACAACCCAGGCGTCGTGAACCCAGGCGTCGCGCTGGAGGTCTAGGCGGTGGCGTAAAGGGCGAAGTAGATCGCGATGTGGTGGCAGATCGCGGCGACCAGCGTGCACGCGTGGAAGAACTCGTGGTGGCCGAAGACCGCGGGCCAGGGGTTCGGCCGGCGCAGTGCATAGAAGACAGCACCCACGCTGTAGAACACGCCCCCGACGGCGAGCAGGACCAGGCAGGTGACGCCGCCGACGCGCAACACGTCGGGCAGGATCGCGACCGCGCCCCAGCCCAGCGCCAGATAGAGCGGTGCGCCCGCCCAGCGAGGCAGGTGCGGCCAGATCGTCTTGAGCGCCACGCCGCCGAGCGCGCCACCCCAGATCAGGCTCAGCATCAGCGTGGCCTTGGCCGAGGGGAGCAGTTCGAGGCAGAACGGGGTGTAGGTGCCGGCGATGAAGATGAAGATCATCGAATGGTCCGCCCGGCGCATGATCTGATAGCCGCGTTCGCTCCAGTTGCGCCGGTGGTAGAGCGCGCTGATGCCGAACAGCCCGCACACGGTGAGGCTGTAGACCAGGGTGCCCAGGAAGGGCTCGATGCCCGGCCGGCTGAGGGCGACCGAGCAGAGCACGACGCCGCAGACCAGGGCGACGAAGAACGCATACTGATGCAACCGGCCGCGCAGTCTCGGCTTGCCGAGATCGGCCGGCTGCATCCGGAACGGGGCGGAGGTCGTCACGGCTCCCAGGTTACGGTATCGTAAGTTACTTGTCAGTAGTGTCGCTTCGCGCTGCCGGTGATCTCACGGCGCTGATGGTAATTCCGCCGCGGCTGGCTGGCAGGATGTCGCCATGAGGGTAAGACGTGCCGGCACCTCCGCGCTGCTGATCGAGTGTCGCGACGGTGAACAGGTGGAGGCCTGGCGGCACGAGATCCAGCGGCGGCGCGACACGGGCGAGTTACGGGTCGTCGAGATCGTCCCCGGTGCCCGCACGCTGCTGCTCGACGGTGTCGAGCCCGGCACGGCCGAGGCGCTGGCCGGCTGGTCCGACCCCTCGACGGCAGTCGTCACCGACCATCGGGGGCCGATTGTGGAGATCGCCACAGTGTTCGACGGCGACGACTTGGCGGATGTCGCCGAGCGCTGGGGGATGACCGAGTCCCAGGCGATCAGCCAACTCGCGGGTATCGATTTCACGGTCGCGTTCAGCGGTTTCGCGCCCGGTTTCGCCTACCTGCGGGGGCTTGGTGAAAAGTTCGCGGTTCCCCGCCTCGCCGCTCCGCGCCCCCGAGTTCCGGCCGGATCGGTGGGCCTCGCCGGCGAATACTGCGGCATCTATCCGACGGCCTCCCCGGGCGGCTGGCGGTTGGTGGGGCGCACGGCGGAAATACTTTTCGACGTACGGGACGAGCCCCCGGCCCGGCTCGGCCCGGGCACCCGCGTACGGCTGGTGGCAGTGTGATCACGGTCGTGCGGGCCGGCCCGCTGACCACAATTCAAGACCAAGGGCGGCCCGGGTACGCGCACCTCGGCGTGCCCCGTTCGGGAGCGCTCGACGGGCGGGCGCTGCGCCGGGCCAACGCGCTGGTCGGCAACCCCGTGGGCGCGGCGGGGTTGGAGACCACGCTGATGGGCTGCGCGCTGCGCTTCGACGCGCCGGTGCTGGTGGCGGTGACCGGGGCGACCGCCGTCGTGAAGGTCGACAAGATTCCGGTCGGGCCCGGCGTCCTCGAACTCGGCTCCGGTTCGCTGCTCGACGTGGGGCGGGCCACCCGGGGCGTACGGTCCTATGTGGCCGTTGCCGGAGGTCTCGATGTCGAGCCGGTGCTCGGCAGCCGGTCGACCGACACCCTCTCGGGGCTCGGCCCGGCTCGCCTCGTCGAGGGGACGACGGTGCCCGTGGGGCACGAGCGTGCGGAGGCGGCGGACCCTGAGACCGCGGCCGACCCGGTCGACGAACTGGAGCTCGGGGTGTGGCTTGGGCCGCGTGACGACTGGTTCGCGGGCGGCGAGTTGTTCGAGAAGCCGTACTCGGTCAGCCCGATGAGCAACCGCATCGGCTGCCGGCTGACCGGCACCGCCCTGACCCGCGCCCGGACCGGCGAGTTGCCCCCGGAGGGCGTGGTGCTCGGCGCGATCCAGGTGCCCGCCGACGGGCAGCCGCTGATCTTCCTGGCCGACCATCCGACGACCGGCGGTTACCCGGTGATCGGGGTCGTCGACGACGTGACGCCGCTGGCCCAGGCGCGGCCGGGGAGTGCGGTGCGGTTCCGTGCGCTCCATTGACCTGAACGCCGACCTCGGCGAGGGCTTCGGCCGGTGGCGGCTCGGCGACGACGAAGCCCTGCTCAGCATCGTGACCTCGGCGAACGTGGCCTGCGGCTTTCACGCCGGCGATCCGTCCACGATGTACCGGATCTGTGCTGCGGCGGTCGCCCGGTCGGTCGCGATCGGGGCTCAGGTGGGCTATCGCGACCTGGCCGGGTTCGGGCGGCGGCGGATCGACTACGCCCCGGACGAGCTGCGGGACGACATCCTTTACCAGATCGGCGCGCTTGAGGGCTTCTGCCGCGTGGCCGGCGGGCGGGTCGGCTACGTGAAGCCGCACGGCGCGCTCTACAACACCGCGGCGGTCGACGAAGGTCAGGCGGGCGCGGTGGTGGCGGCGGTCCGGGCTTACGATCCAGCGCTGCCGATCCTGTGCCAGCCGGGATCGGTGCTGGCCCGGCTGGCGGTCTCGGCCGGGATCGCTGTCGTGGGTGAGGGTTTCGCCGACCGGGGCTATCGCGCCGACGGCACGCTGATGTCGCGTTCGCTGCCCGGCGCTGTGCGGCACGACCCGGACGAGGTGGTCGCCCGGGCCGTGCGGATGGCGGTCGACGGGGTGGTCGAGACGGGCGACGGTGAAGTGGTGCCGACGCCGGTGGCCTCGATCTGCGTGCACGGGGACACGCCCGGCGCGGTCGACCTGGCCGCGCGGGTCCGCGCCGGACTGACCGGCGCGGGACTGGCCGTCGAGCCGTTCGCCTGATCAGTCCCCCTGGTCCATCCCGCGCAGGATCAGCGGGAGGCGGTTCGGGCCGTCCGCGGTCACCACGACCGGAACACCCCAGTCCTGGCGGGTCAGGTGGCAGGCGGCGAACTCGACATCGACGTCGCAGGTGGCGGCCTGGGCGACCACCTGGACGACGCCCCCGGGCACGTCCGGGTTGATCACCAACGCGCGGGACAGATCCGTCGTCACGCCGGCGCCGTCGAGCAGCAGCTCGGGTGGGGAGGCGGAGATCTCCAGGCGGGTGGACGGGCCGAACTGGGTGTCGAGCTTCTGGCCGGGGGCAGGCGTGAAGACCACGTCGAGGGTCAGCGGTCCGGGCCCGACCGGGGACGGCGGACGCTCGGTGCGGTGCCGCTCGCCGTTGACCGTACGGACGGCGCCGGGCGCGAGCCGGGTCAGGCGGTGCGCGGCCGACTCGACGACCAGCACGTCACCGGCGGCGGTCACGACCACGTCACTGGGCTCGGCCAGACCGGAGTCGACCGTGGACACCTCGTCGGCCAGTGGATCGAAGCGCCGGACCGCACCGTTGTAGGTGTCGGCGACCAGCACCGAGCCGTCGGGCAGCGCGGCCACACCGAGCGGGTGCTGCAACAACGCGTCCTTGGCCAGGCCGTCGATATGGCCGAAGTCGAAGAGACCCTGGCCGACCGCGGTATGCAGGACACCGTTCTCGAGGTAGCGCAGGGCCGAGGTCTCGCTGTCGGCGATCCACAGCCGGTCGCCGCCGACCGAGAGCCCGGACGGCTGCGCCATCCACACATCGGGGATCGGGCCGTCACGCAGGGACTCGACCGTCGTGCCGGCATAGACGCCGACCGCGCGCCGGATCGGGTCGAACCACCAGAGCTGGTGGATGCCGGCCATCGCGATGATCACGCGGTCGTCGTACCAGGCCAGATCCCAGGGGGAGGAGAGGTCGGCGGCGAGAGCGTCCTGCTCCTGCTCGTCGGCGGCGGAGCGCCACGGGCGGCCCGAGCCGGCCACCACGGTGCTCTCGCCGTCCGCGAGACGCAGGCCCCGGAGCTGGTGATTGACCGTGTCGGCCACGACCACGTCGTAGCCGACCGCTTGGGCGATCTCGGCCGGGAGCAGGAGCAGGCCTTGAGGCTCGCTGAACGGGGCCCCGCGTTCGCCGCCGCCGAACCGGCGGACCGGGGTCTCGCCGTCGGCCTCGACCTCGACGATCGAGTGCCGGGCCGAGTCGCTGACCAGCAGGTGGCCGTCGGGCAGCTCGATCGCCTTGCCGGGGAAGCGGAACACGGTGTCGACGGCGGGCGGAGCGACATAGGGGCCG
>DASRYP010001082.1:0-9096 GCA_035687165.1 Actinoplanes sp.
ATCGCCAGGTAGCTCGCCATCGGCGCACTCTCCGACCAGCTCCAGGTCGTCCAGTTACCGGTGGTGCGCCGCGGGCCGGGCACACCGTTGCTGATCGCCTCGACACCCGCGGGCACAGTCATCTCGAGCTTGAAGGTGGCCTTGTCGGAGGGGTGGTCGTTGACCGGGAACCAGGTGCTCGCCGACTCGGGCTGACCCACGGCCACCGCACTGTCCCGGTTCTCCAGCCACCCGCCGGCACCGAGGGCGGAGTTGGCCAGTTGGTCGGGCTTCCCGCCGTACTCGATCACGGCCGTGAACGGGCGGCCGTTCGGAATGCCCGCGGCCGGCGTGACCACCAGCTCGGTGCCCTCGGCCGCGGAGGTCGCCGGGGCTCCGTCGACCGTCACGTTCTTCGCGGCCAGCTTGGACAGGTCCAGATTGAACCGGGACAGATCCTGCGTGGCGGTCGCCGTGATCGTCGCCGTGCCGGTGAGCTGATCGCTCGCCGGGTCGTAGCGCACCTTCAGGTCATAGCCGGCCACGTCGTAGCCGCCGTTGCCGTACTTCGGGAAGTACGCGTCGCCGGCGCCGTCGGCGCCCGGCCCGAAGGACGGTGTCGCCGCGGGCTCCTCCCGGCCGGAGGAACAACCCGCGACGACCAACGTGATGCCGAGTAGCCCAGCAACAACCGCACGCCTCATAGGCGCGAGGTTACTTGTCCAGGACCAACGCGACTTTCTGAAATTCCTTCACGTCGCTGTAGCCGCATTTGGCCATCGCGCGCCGCAGGCCACCGAAGAGATTGAGCTGCCCGTCGGCGCGGTCGGCCGGGCCGAACAGCACCTCCTCGAGGGTGCCGTCGGGCTCGCCGGCGATGCAGAAGCCGCCGCGCGGGAGCTGCGGGTGGCTGGCCGACGAGTGCCACCACGCCCCGCCCGCCGGGGCGCCCTCGGCCAGCGAGAGCGGCTCGCCGAGCATCACCGCGTCGGCCCCGCAGCCGATCGCCTTGGCGATGTCGCCCGAGGTGGAGAGGCCGCCGTCGGCGATCAGGTGAACGTAACGGCCGCCGGTCTCGTCCAGGTAGTCGCGGCGGGCAGCCGCGGCGTCGGCGATCGCGGAGGCCATCGGCACCCGGATGCCGAGCACGGTGTCGGTCGTCGACCACTCGTCGGCGCCGACTCCGACGATCACGCCGGCCGCGCCCGTGCGCATCAGGTGCAGGGCGGTCTTGTAGTCGGTGCAGCCACCCACGATCACCGGCAGGTCGAGGTCGGCGATGAACTCCTTGAGGTTCAGCGGCTCGTCCGTCGTGGACACGTGCTCGGCGCTGACCAGCGAGCCCTGGATGACGAGCAGGTCGACGCCGGCGTCGAGGACGACCGGGGCGAGCGCGAGGGTGTGCTGCGGCGACACTCGGACGGCGACGGTGATGCCGCCTTCGCGCATCGTGCGCACCCGCTCGGCGATCAGCTCGGGCTTGATCGGCTCGGAGTAGACCTCCTGGAGCCGCCGGGTGGCGTCGGCGTCCTCGTCGAGCGAGGCCAGCTCCTCCAGGATCTTGGTGGGATCCTCGTAGCGCGTCCACAGGCCCTCGGCGTTGAGCACGCCCAGGCCACCGAGGCGGCCCAGGGCGATCGCCGATTCCGGGCTCATGGTCGCGTCGGACGGGTGCGCGACGCACGGGATCTTGAAGGGGTAGGCGTCGACGCGCCACTCGGTGGACACGTCGTCCACGTCGCGGGTGCGCCGGCTCGGGACGATGGCGATGTCGTCCAGGTGGTACCCGCGCTGAGCGGTCTTCCCTTGACCGATCTCCACGACGTCACGCATGTTGATTCAGCCCTTCAGGTCATTCTTTGGGCGGGGGGCGGGGTGGTTGGAAGGCTCTTCTTAACGGGAGTGGTAGTTGGGAGCCTCGACGGTCATCTGGATGTCGTGCGGGTGGCTCTCCTTCAGGCCCGCAGCGGTAATCCTGATGAGCTGACCACGCTGCTGCAAGTCGGGGATCGTCTCGGCGCCGGCGTAGCCCATCGCGAGCCGGACGCCACCGACCAACTGGGACACCACCCGCGACAGCGGGCCGCGGTAGGGGACCTGACCCTCGACGCCCTCGGGAACGAGCTTCTCCTCAGGGACATCATGCTGGAAGTAGCGGTCCTTCGAGTACGACTTCGCCTGGCCGCGCGACTGCATGGCGCCGAGCGAGCCCATCCCCCGGTACGACTTGTACTGCTTGCCGTTCACGAAGATCAGGTCGCCGGGGCTCTCCTCGGAGCCGGCCAGCAGGCCGCCGAGCATGACGGTCTCGGCACCGGCCACGATCGCCTTGGCGATGTCGCCGCTGTATTGGACGCCACCGTCGGCGATCACCGGGACGCCGAACGGGGCGCAGGCGCGCTGGGCCTCCATCACGGCGGTGATCTGCGGGACACCGACACCGGCCACGATCCGGGTCGTGCAGATGGCGCCCGGGCCCACGCCGACCTTGACCGCGTCGGCACCTGCCTCGGCCATCGCCTTGGCGCCCGCGTAGGTCGCCACGTTGCCGCCGACGATGTCGGTCGGGGTGTCGCGCTTGAGTCGGGCGATCATGTCGAGCACTTGGCGCTGATGACCGTGCGAGGTGTCCACGATGATCACGTCGACACCGGCGTCGATCAGGCCGCGGGCGCGCTTGTAGGAGTCGTCGCCGACACCGACCGCGGCGGCGACCCGCAGCCGGCCCTGGCCGTCCTTGGTCGCGTCGGGGAACTGCTCGGACTTGACGAAGTCCTTCACCGTGATCAGGCCGCGCAGGCGGCCGCTGTCGTCGATCAGCGGGAGCTTCTCGATCTTGTGCTGCTGCAGCAGGCCGAGCGCGTCGTCCTTGCTCACTCCGACCGGCGCGGTGATCAGCGGCATCTTGGTCATGACGTCGCGGACCTTGGCGTCGGAGTCGGTGACGAAGCGCATGTCGCGGTTGGTCACGATGCCGACCAGGGTGCCGTCGGTGTCGGTGACCGGCACGCCGGAGATGCGGTAGCGGCCGCAGAGCTGGTCGACCTCGCGCAGCGTGTCGTCGGGGCTGCAGGTGACCGGGTTGGTGATCATGCCGGACTCGGAGCGCTTCACGAGGTCGACCTGGGCGGCCTGGTCCTCGGGCGAGAGGTTGCGGTGGAGCACGCCGATGCCGCCCTCGCGGGCCATCGCGATCGCCATGCGCGCCTCGGTGACGGTGTCCATCGCGGCCGACAACAGCGGGATCGTCAGCGTGATGTTCCGGGTGAGCCGGGTGTTCGTATTGACCCGGCTCGGCACGATGTCCGATTCGCCGGGCTGCAGAAGCACGTCGTCGAAGGTCAGACCGAGCGGAACCGTGCGGGCCGAGTCAGTTTCCACGAAGCATCCCTTAAGAGCCGGAAGACGAATGATTCATCGTACCCATCCACCGGGCGCGGTCCCGCACGACGGACAGCACGTGCGGGCCAGCACACATCCGTCCGGGGTGAGTACGGTAAGGGGGTGCAAGAAGAGCCGATCGACCCCTTCAATGGCGACCCCACGGACCCGGCCGCCGGGCTCGACGACCTCGACGACGACGTCGAGTCCGAGCCGCTGACCGACACCGAGCGGCAGGACGTCCTGGAGGACCTCTCCGACCTGGAGATTTATCAGGCGCTTCTGAGCCCGACCGGCATCCGTGGCCTCGTGATCGAGTGCGAGGACTGCCACGAGCCACACTACTTCGACTGGGATCTGCTGCGGGGCAACCTGCGGCATCTCCTCAGCAGCGGGCGCCCCCGGGTGCACGAGCCGGCCTACGACCCCGATCCTGAGCATTACGTGACGTGGGAGTACGCCCGCGGCTACGCCGACGGCGTCCACGACACGTTGACCGAGGGCACCGAGGAAGAGAAGGAATAGACCGGCGAGCCGGCAGGCGATCTTCCGCCACCCGCGAACCTCATGGGTGTCGAAAAACCGGCTGCCGGCTCGCCGGATCTGACTGCTGGCTAAGCCACGAGCCCGGCCCGGAAGCCGGCCGCGACCGCGTGTGCGCGGTCCCTGGCACCGAGCTTCCGGAAGAGCCGCCGCGCGTGTGTCTTGACGGTGTCCTCCGAGACGAAGAGCTCACGCCCGATCTCGGCGTTGCTCTTGCCGTCGGCCATCCCCCGCAGCACCTGGAGCTCGCGCTCGGTGAGCGTGAGCCGTCGTCCCGCCGGCGCCGGATCGGCGACGCCGACCTGGGTCTCGCTACCCGGCCAGGCCACCATCGGCCGGCCGGTCGCCGGGTCGATCGGTGCGTCGCCGCGCTGGGCCGGGACCATCGGCGCGTTCGGGCCGAGCATGGCGGGCACGGCCGCCGCGTTCGGTGAGCCCAGGCCGATGCCGTTCTGATAGGCGGCCCGAGCCGCGGTCGAGTTCTGGTTGCGAGCCCCACCAGCGACAGTGGCCGGTTGAGCGTTCGCCCCGTTGATCGGCATGCCCTGCGGGCGTACCGGGAGCAGTAGCAGGAGCAACGCCTTGGCGACGACGCTGACCAGGTCGTGCTCGACGCCGCGGATGACACCGCGGGCGCCGGCGGCGACGGCCGCCGCCGCTACCCGGGGGTCTTCGGCGCCGAAGAGCACCAGTTGAGCCTGCGGGGCACGGGCCAGCACGCGGCGGGTGAAGCCGACGCTGTCGGGACGAGTCACGGCGGTGTCAGCCAGGACCACTTCAGCCGGCCGTTCAGCCAGGCGGATCATGGCCTCGGTCTCGCTGACCGCGGTCCGGACGACGCCGGTCATGCCGAGCCGGGCCGCGGTAGACGCGACGGTCTGGGCCGCCAGCGGGGTACGGACGCACACGAGGACGGTACGCACAGTGATCCTCCTTCTCTCTCAGAGGAGATCACGCGAGGGCCGCAGCATTACGCGCTTTAGATGGAAAAAATAGGAAAGATAGGTATGACTTGCCCGCCCGATGTCATGCGGCTCCAGAAGACATCGACATGTCGCGTGTGAGCCGGGGAGCACCGGGGTAACCACGCGGCAGGCCTGAGCAAGGCCCCTCAGGACGACGCTCCGCGGTGCCGCGCGGGAGGAGGGTGTTTCATGTCGAACGTTCGCAGACTGCCCGGCCCCATCGCCGATCTTTGGGACTGGCAACGCCTCGGCCTGTGCCGAGGACGGGACAGTGCGCAGTTCTTCCACCCGGACGGTGAGCGCGGTTCGTCCCGCAACCGCCGGGAGGCCAAGGCCAAGACAGTGTGCGGCGCGTGCCCGGTACGAGCCGAATGCGCTGCCCACGCCCTCGCGGTCCGAGAGCCGTACGGGGTCTGGGGAGGCTTCAGCGAAGCGGAGCGGCTGCGGCTGCTCGCGGTCGGCTGGGAGGACCTCGCCGACCGTCATCATGGACGTGTCGACCTTGCTCGACTCGAGGCCCGGCTCGGCCGGCCCCATAAGTCCGCAGTGCCGGCACAGCGGCAGGCGCCCGCAGCCTGACGACGCCGGTCACCCCGCATCACCATGACGATCCGGTCCCCGATCGGGGGCCGGGTTTCAGTGTTGGACGGCTCTTCATCAACCGCATCGGTGGACATGCAAGCCACCGTATGAGCGACTTGCGTCATCACAACGGACGCCTGGTGCGGCCTTCAAGTAACCGGCACTCAGTCGATGTTCACCCGGATCGAGTGCCATCCGGAAGCCCCGTCGGGCGCCGGTGACGCGGGCGTGCTCGTCTGGGTCGCCCCGGTCCCGTCCGTGGCCCGCACCCGCAGCCGATGCTCCCCCGGCGACGCCTGCCACGCGTAACTCCACTCACGCCAGGTGTCGCTGGAGACCGTGGCGGCCAGCGTCGTCTCCACCCAGGCTCCGTCGTCGACCTGCACCTCGACCTTGGTGATGCCACGATGCTGGGCCCAGGCGACGCCGCCGACCACAACCGACCCAGCAGGCCTGCTCTTGCCGTCACGCGGTGTGTCGATCCGTGACTCGGTCTTGATCGGCGCCTGCTGCGCCCAGCCGCGCGGTACCCAGTAGGCGTCGAACGCCGTGAACGTGCTCAACTCGATCTCGGTGATCCACTTGCAGGCGCTGACGTAGCCGTACAGCCCCGGCACCACCATCCGCACCGGGAACCCGTGGTTGACCGGCAGCGGCTGCCCGTTCATCCCCACGGCGAGCAGCGCGTCCCGCCCGTCCATCAGCACCGAGGTCGGACTGCCGCACGTCCACCCGTCCGTGGAGCGCTGCACGACCTGATCGGCGCCGGGCAGCGGACCCGCCTCCGCCAGCAACTCCCGGATCGGCGTGCCCAGCCAGAGCGCGTTCCCGATCAGGTCCCCGCCGACCTCGTTGGAGACGCACGCGAGCGTCACGTACCGCTCGATCATCGGTCGCCGCAGCAGCTGCTCCCAGGTGATCGTGATCGGGTTACGCACCATGCCGTGGATGCGCAACTGCCACGTCGCCGGATCCACCTGCGGCGGGATCAGGGCCGTGTCGATCCGGTAGAAGTCCTTGTTCGGCGAGACGTAGGGCGTCACCCCTGGCACCTGCACCCCGGCGGGCAGCGGCGGCACGGTCTGCCTCGGCACCGGCAGCACGACATCGCTGCGCGCCGAGGTCACCGCCTGCCGCCCCGACAGCCAGCGTCCCGCGATCCCGGCGACCGCCGCCGCACCGAAAGTGATCGCCAGAACCTTCAGAAAACCCCGACGATCTTGAGAGTACGAGTCGTCCCCGGAACGCGGCCCGACAGTTCCGGCGCCGCCGTGGCCCCGGCCGTCCGCCCGCTGCGGCCCGGCCCCGGTGGTCAAGCCGCGGGCCGCCGCACCCACCTCGGCCGGCACCCGGGTGAGCGCCGCCTCCGGCACCCCCGCGCGCCGCAGCAGCAAGCGCAACGCCCACACCGCCAGGGCTGCCCCCACGACCGTCGGCAGCCAGGCCCACCAGCCCGCGTCGTGCCTGGTCACGGCGGCCACGACCCCGATCACCGCGAACAGCCCGATCCCCGCGACCCCGAGCCACCAGGACCGCAGCGCGACCACGCCGACCCCGTACGCATAGATCGCCAACAGGATGGCCGTCCCCACGATCAACGCCGTCTTGTCGTGCACCCCGAACACGCTGACGCCGAAGTCCTTGACCCCGGCGGGCACGTTGTCGACCACGACACCACCCACCGCGGGCAGCGGCGCCGAGAGCGGCCCGGTCGCGACCGCCACCACCTCGGCCACGCCCACCGCAACGGCGGCAGCCGCCACCCCGGACAGCCCAGCGCGCACCGAAAGATTCACCCCTTCATCGTCCTCCCTCGCGCCCCGTTCCGCGAAGCCCGACCCCGCTTCAGTGGCCGCGGTAACGCCGGCAGGACCGGCGAATGCCGAAGCCACCGTAGACGGTGCGGCCGGCGCTGTTCGATCATCGGAAACCACCTGAGCCTCGGCCAGCCCGACTTCGAGCCCGCGGGCCGACGGCAACCGCACGGCAACCGACGCTGATCAGCTGAGCAGCGGATCTTCGAGGAGGCGTTCGAAGGCCAGCTCGGCCGCGCCGATGAGGGCGGCGTCGTTGCCGAGTTCCGGGGTGCGCAGGCGGATGTGCTCGCGGCAGGCCGGCAGGGCGATCGCGGTGAGGCGGCTGCGGATCTGGGCCGCCGCGACCAGGTAGACGTCGCGGAGGGTGCCGCCGAAGATGACGGCCTCGGGGTTGAAGATGTTGACCAGGTTGCCGACGCCGAAACCGATCCACTCACCGACCTGGCGGACGGCGAACTGTGCCTGGCTGTCGCCGCGCATCGCGGCCTCGACCACGCCCAGCACCGCTTCGCGACCCGACTCCTCCGCGCGGCCGGCGTGCTTGAGCAGCGCGTATTCGCCGATCTCGGTCTCCCAGCAACCGCGCGAGCCGCAACTGCACTCGCGGCCGTAGGGGTTGACCACCATGTGGCCGACCTCGCCGCCGTAGCCACCGTGGCCCGCCACCCGGCGTCCGTCGGCGATGATGCCGGCGCCCACCCCGACGTCGCCGTAGAGGTAGATGACGTTGTCGCAGCCGGCCGCGGCGCCGCGGCTGTGCTCGACCAGGGCGGAGACGTCGGCGTGGTTGCCCATCGTGAGTTTTCCGGCGTCGCCCAGTTCGGCGCGGAGCGCCGCGCCGACCGGTTCCTCGACCCAGCCGATCGTGGGGGCCAGCCGGACCATGCCGTCTACCCGCCGCACCATCCCGGCCACCACCACGCCGGTGCCGATGTAGCGGGCGTCGTCGGGTACGTCGGCTCGCATCTCGTGGACGAACTCGGCCAGTGGTTGCACCGCGTCGAGCACCTGCATGCCGCGGGGCCGATAGGTCTCCCGGCGGTCCAGGATGCGTCCGCCGAGTCCGACGCGGGCCGCTCGCAGGCGGTCCACCTCGATGCTCAGCGCGTACGCGAAGACCCTGGACGACTCGGGCCGGACGACCAGCGACGGTCGCCCGGCCCGGCCGGTCTCGCGTGGTGCCGCCTCGCTGACCAGCCCTGCGGTGGTCAGGTCGGCGGTCAGGGCCCCGATGGTGCTCCGGTTCAGGCCGAGCCGGCTGGTGAGCTCGGCCCGGGACGTCGCTCCGTGTACGTGCACGTACCGCAACAGCGTTCCGAGATTGTGCCGGCGCACCTCCTCCTGGCTGGGGCCGGCCCGCATCAGCGTGCCGTCCCCGATACCAGGTGGAACTCGTTCATCGGTTGCCGGTTGCGGCCGCTCTGCGCCGGGCCAGGGCGTCGACGCTCGCGGCGATCAGCAGGATGATGCCGGTGAAGATGTACTTCGTACCGGCGCTGAAGCCCAGCAGCCCCATGCCGTTGTCGATGACGGCGATCACCGCGCCACCGATGACGGCATTGATGACCTTGCCTTTACCGCCGAAGAGGCTGGTGCCGCCGATGACGGCCGCGCCGACGGCGTACAACAGGATCGTGCTGCCACCGGTGATGTTGTTGACGCCGCCGCTGTAGCTCGCGAGCATGATGCCGCCGACTGCCGCGACCGTCGAGCACATCATGAAGCAGCTGAGCTGGACCATCGGGACGTTGATGCCCGCACGGCGCGCCGCCTCGGCGTTGCCGCCGACGGCATAGACGTGGCTGCCCCACCTGGTCCGGCTCAGCAGG
>DASRYP010001083.1:0-2525 GCA_035687165.1 Actinoplanes sp.
TGGAAGACCCGTCAGCGGGCGATGCTCGCGTCGTTGGTGGCGATCGGCATCCTGCTGCTGGCGATGCCGGCCGAGCAGCGCCGGGACGGCATCGACGCGGTGAACGCGGCCGCGCAGGCGGTGGCCGGAGTGCAGACGGAGAAGAAGGCGCCGCCGCCGGACGTCCGGGACAAGCGGGCGCCGGTTGCGGAGAAGGCCCCGGAGAAGACTGCTACGCCCAAGCCCAGCGCGACAGTGCGTTCGCCCGCGGTCGAGCCGACCGACGTTCCCACGGCTCCCGCCAAGAAAGACCCCGGCGTGGGCCCGGGCCAGTCGCTGCGCACCACGGGCAGTGCGACGGTCGCGCTCACCTTCGACGACGGCCCCGACCCGGTGCAGACCCCCAGAATCCTCGAGTTGCTCGGCAAATACCAGGTCAAGGCGGTGTTCTGCCTGGTCGGCGCCCAGGTCCGGAAGCACCCCGACATCGTCCGCCAGATCGTCGCCGAGGGTCACACCCTCTGCAACCACACCTGGGACCACAGCCTGACGGTCGGCAAGGACAAGCCGGAAGAGATCAAGGCAGACCTGGACCGTACGAACGACGCGATCCTGGCCGCGATGCCGACCGCGCGGATCCCGTTCTTCCGGGCGCCCGGCGGCAACTTCACCGACCGCCTGGTCGGGGTAGCCGGGAATGCCGGGATGACCTCGCTCTACTGGCAGGTGGACCCGCGCGACTGGCAGCACCCCGAGAAGGAGACCAAGGCCCAGCACATCGCCCGGGTGATCACTGACGTCCGCGAACACGTGCGGCCGGGGTCGATCGTGCTCTCGCACGACTTCAACCAGCCGCAGACCATCACCGCGTACGAGAAGCTTCTTCCCTGGCTGACCGAGAATTTCACGCTCGGCATCCCCGGCGTGGAGGCGGAGACACCGCCGACCCCGACGCCGGAAGTCAGCCCGTCGGCTGACAGCTAGGACACCAGTAGAGGTTGCGGCCGGCCAGTTCGCCCCGCGCCACCTCGGTGCCGCAGACCAGGCACGACTGCCCCGGACGGCGGTAGACGTAGACCTCGCCGCCGTGTCGGTCGACCCGCGGCGCGCGCTGCATCGCCTCGGGCGTGTGCCGGGTGTGCACCGTGTCGATGCGGCCGCGGGCGACGCCCTCCTTCATGAGCGCGCGCAGGTCTGTCCAGAGCTCGTCCCAGCCCTCGGCCGAGATGGCCCGTCCCGGCGTGCTCGGCGCGAGCCCCGCCCGGAACAGCACCTCGTTGGCGTAGATCAGCCCGCACCCCGCGACGATCGACTGGTCGAGCAGGAGCGCGAAGATCGTCCGGGGGCCGGACCGGACCCGCTCCCCCGCGGCGCGCGCGTCGGCGTCGTCCCGCAGCGGATCGGCGCCGAGCCGGTCGCGCAGGAGCTGGGCCTGCGCCGGGTCGAACACCTCGCACGCGGTGGGTCCGCGCAGGTCGAGCCAGTGCGCGTCGGCGACCAGGCGCATCCGGACCTGCCCGATCGGTTCCGGCACCGGCGGCACCCCGTCGGCGAACTTCCCGTAGAGCCCGAGGTGCACGTGCACGCTCAGGTCCCCCTCGTAGTGGTGGAGCAGGTGCTTCCCGTACGCCTCAGTGTCGCTCAGTCGCCGGCCGTCGACCAGCCGAGCGCCGCCCGCGAAGCGCCCTTGGGGGCTGCTGACACGCAGCAGTTGCCCGGCGAAGAGCTCCCGATGCCGCACGGCGAGCCGATGAATGGTGTGTCCCTCTGGCACGGCGGCAACGCTACCCAGTGGGTCGGGTTCCGCCGTCAGCGGATTCGCCCACAGGGGAATCGCTGGGCGACCCGGGCCGGCCTGGGGAGACTGGGTTACGTCGAACGGCCGGTCGGGTGGCAGGTCCCACGGCGGATGCGAGAGGGTGTTGTCATGAGTGTTGACGAGTTGACGATGCGGGGCGGTGGCGCATCCTTCGATGACCAGGTGTTCGAGCGGCTGCTCCGGGAGCGGATCATCTTCCTCGGCAGTGAGGTCAACGATGAGGTGACCAACCGCATCTGTGCACAGATGCTGCTGCTGGCCTCGGCCGACAGCGAGAAGGACATCGCGCTCTACATCAACTCGCCGGGCGGTTCCATCAGCGCCGGCATGGCGGTGTACGACACGATGCAATACATCAAGAACGACGTGGCGACGATCGCGATGGGCATGGCGGCCTCGATGGGCCAGTTCCTGCTCTGCGCCGGCACCCCCGGCAAGCGGTACGCGCTTCCGCACGCGCGGATCATGATGCACCAGCTCTCCGGCGGCATCGGCGGCACCGCGGCCGACATCGCCATCCAGGCCGAGAGCATGCTGCACATCAAGAAGGTCATGAACGAGCGGATCGCCTTCCACTCGGGGCACACCCCCGAGGAGATCGAGCGCGACGCCGACCGGGACCGCTGGTTCACGGCCGACGAGGCCAAGGCCTACGGGCTGATCGACCACGTGATCACCAAGGCGACCGACGTCGGCGCTGCGCCTTCGCTGGTCTGACCTGCGCATA
>DASRYP010001084.1:0-3521 GCA_035687165.1 Actinoplanes sp.
CCAAAGGAATCCCCCACCGAACAATCCCCACACACATGTGAGAAAAACCCGGCCGGGATACAACTAATTGGCACTGGCTTATCAAGCACCCTGTTGAGTTCTCAAAGAACAACCACACCCGAGCACATTCCCCGGGGCACTTCTCAAGCCTACCCGCCGCTTTCCGTTCCACCAAATCCAGGCCGAGACCCGAACTCACCAAAACCAAAACCGTTCAGGCACCACAATTTTCTACCAGAACCCATCGCGGCCCAAACAGCACAACGATGCACCCTGCCGAATTTCATGGATTCCACCAGAACGGCCGCGCCGGTCCTCCGAAGAGTCCCGCTCGCTCGCCCGCCTCCCTGGCGGCTTGGAGAACACTACTAGGCGATCTCCCGTCCGCCAAATCGAACCCCAGGTTTCTCCGCGGCTCACGAACCGTAAGCACCTGGTAGCACCAGAACGGTGCCGACCACACCGGTCGCGGGCGACGACGTCCCACGATCATCCGCCTGGGCGCGACGGATCTGGCCTGAGCTGTGCCCCGCCCCGGCGGCTCCGCCCACCCACCAGCGGAGACCGGTCAGTGGACGGCGGTGAACCGGCCGCCGGGTAGAAAGCCCCGCCGGCCTCGGGTGGGTCAGCGCCTGGGTCACCGCCCGGCGCTGTACCGCTCGACCAGCTCGTCCGGCTCGTCCCGCGTCCGGCTCGACCAGCTCGTCCCGCGTCCGGCTCGGCCAGCTCGTCTCGCATCCGGCTCGACCAGCTCGACCCGCGTCGCCGGGACCTGCGGGAGCGGGGTGTCACCGCGCACGACGTTCAGCCGCATGGCCGCAGGTCGCCGCATCCAGAGTGTCACCATCGACGGCTTCCAGAACCCGCCGGAACGTCCGCTCGCTGGGCGCCAGCCACCAGCCGGTCAACGGGTTGAAGGTGAAGAGGACGACACGAGCGCGACTCCAAGGATGGTCTTCGGGCTTCAGCAGCCGAAAGATCGCCAGAGTCGCGCTCGTCCCGCAAACCCACTCACCGTCCGGCACTCAACACGGACATAAATCCCTAAATCGGCACAACGCCGAGGCCCGGACCACGCCCCGTGCCGGGACAACGAATCCCGGTCAGCAGGCTCCGCCTCCGCCGAACCGCAGCGTCTGAGAATCCTGCTTACGGATCGAGTAGAAGGACGAGTTGGTGGCATACGTGTCGGTATTGACACTGGCGCCGTTGAAGAAACTAATCTTGAAGGACGCCGCCGAGTTCGAGGAAGCCGGCTGACCGTTACCCATGTCGGTGCACGTCCTCGTCGACGACGCCGCGTTCACCTCGCCAAACCATTGGACCAACCCGGAACTGGTGTACCGGCCGTCCCACAGCGAATCCGGGAAGTAGCCGAACCACTCGCCGCCATAACCGAGATTCCATCGTCCGCTGAAATGCTGAATCCGGAATTCCTGGACGCCCAGCGGAAGCTTTTCGCCCGGGGTGTGCCTGGTGCTGGTTTGCACGTAGCCGCACCCGTTGTAGCAAGTTTCCTGATTATTGACCCAGTGATAAACGAACAGGCGCGGCTCCGGATCGCCGGCGCCCACGGTCCAGCCCACCTCGACGATCTGCTGTCCATCGGCCGACTCCACCGCGATTTCGGCCAGTGTGTGATCGTCACCCGGCGCCAAATTCGGTTTCGCCACCGTAATGTCTGCCCTGGTGCCGTCGTTGCTGACGCGTTGGCCGGCCCCGGCATAGAGGTAGCCGGAATCATCGGCCTCGTCCTCTTGAATGCCGCTGATTGACCTTTCAATAACCGGGTGCCCCTTCGGCCCATAAACTGCCACCGGCCGAGTCGGATTCTTCGGTTCCTGCGGCACGGTCTTCGCCTCGGCAGTCCCCGCAGTCATGACAACCAGCGCCGAAACACCGACGAGCACTCTCAACGAACGCGACCGGATCATACGCAACGTGTATTCCCCTCTGACTTGACCGGCTGGAAGTGAAACACCCCTACTGAACCGGGACGAGGAATGGCTCGATGATGCCCCTGCATCTTCTTGAATCCCACACAGAAGCCACGCCATACTGTCGCGGCCAGTATGGCTTGCACTGGCGGTCGATGTCTCTACTCTCGACGCACTTTATTTTGTCCGAGACGCATTCCGAGGAGTCTATTCACGGGTGTTGGCGTGGGCGGGGTGTGGTTGAGTCCATTCAGGGGTGGGGCCGTGACCTGCAGGTTTGAGTCAGGGGTGTGCCGTCGGCATGGGACGCGCCGGGCTGAGTACTTGATCTCTCGGTGTCGATAGTGATGATCGTCTCTTGTATCCGACGTGCCACGTGCCGACCGCGCGCCTCTGCCCGCGTGAACTCGGACTCGACGTTCCCGGCCTGCCCGGTCGGGAAGATGACCGGGATGGCCGCCACGCTCCGGCGAAGGACGTCCGCCAGGGCGATAGATATCGCGTCGTGGTGAGCCCGTACCCATTTTGTACGTCTGTCAGGGTATGAGATTGATGAGATTGCTGGCTGTAGCCGGCATGTCAGCGCTGGTCGCGGCTACGACCTCGGGCACTGTCGGCGCGGCGGCCGCGGACGACGGGTGGACCAGCACCTGGTCGGTGGCCTACGAGGGCTCTGGCGGTACCTTCCCGGCGCGAACGACGGCCCGGCAGATCGTGCACACCAGCATCGCGGGTACCGCTGCCCGGCTCCGGCTGAGCAACGTGTTCAACACCCAGCCGCTCACGGTGACCGACTTCCACCTCGCCCGGCGCACCTCCGGCTCCTCGGTCGACGCGTCGACCGACCGGCCGGTGACCTTCGGCGGGCAGACCTCGGTCACGATCCCGGCCGGCGGGCAGGCGGTCAGCGATCCGGTGGCGTTCGCGGTGCGGGCCGAATCCGATGTGGCGGTCAGTTTCTATGTGCCGGTGCTGACTCAGAACGTCTCCAGCCACCAGTTCGCCTTCGAGAACCAGTACCTCGCCGACGGCAACGTCACCGGCGCGGCGAACATCGCCACCACGATGACGTACTCCAGCTATTTCATCGTGTCCGACCTGGACGTGCTGAACTCCTCCGCGACGGGGTCGGTGGTCGCGCTCGGTGCCTCGATCACCGAGGGGCACTCCACGACCTTCGGTGCCAACCGGCGCTATCCCAACCTCCTGGCGAGCCGCCTCAACGCCTCGGGCCGTACGGTCGGGGTCGCCAACGAAGGCATCGCCGGCAACCAGTTGCTCGGCGTGGGCGTCGGGCCGAGCGCGCTGGACCGGTTCGACCGGGACGTATTGGGCCGCTCCGGTGTCCGGTCGGTGATCTTCGCGGACAACCCGATCAACGACCTTGGCAGCGGCCGCGAACCGACGGGTAGCCAGCTCATCGCCGGACTGACCCAGCTGATCACGCGGGCCCACGCGGCGGGGATCAAGTTCCACTGCGCGACGCTCACCCCGTTCGGAGGGCACGGATCGTGGTCGTCGAGCCGCGAAGTGGCGCGCGGGCAGTACAACGCCTTCGTCCGTGGCCAGGGCTCGGGCTGCGAC
>DASRYP010001085.1:0-2017 GCA_035687165.1 Actinoplanes sp.
CTCGTTGATCGCGACGGCGTGGTGGTGCGCCGGTGGCGGCGTTCTTCGCCGAGTCGGCGGCCGGTCGATATTCAGCCGTGATTGCGATCATCGAATCGCAGGACTCGTCCCGCGGTCGGCATCACAGGTCCAGTAGTGACCGCGGTCGTCGGCGGTGAGGCAGTGCCCAGCTTGTGGCACGGTCACTCTGACCGACCAGAGTCAAACCGTTCTGAGCCTGGGTCCACCGCCTGAATTCGGCTGATCATTTCACCGAGGTAGTTGATCTTCAATGTGGGATTTCGGCATTCGGGCACGCGGGACCGGCCGGCGTCTCATCCGGCGTATCCACTCGCGGTCTCCGGTCGTGCCCGTGCGGGCGGGCGGTCAGCCTCAGGCGGCCACAGCCGGTGGTGCCCGGTGGGTGTCGTCGAACGCGTTGAGCCAGGCGTCCTGCCAGGGCCAGTTCTGGGGTAGGTGCCAGGTGATGCTGTCCCGTCCGCTGCGGGCGGGGCGGGCGGCGACCTGGACGAGCTCGGCCCGGATCGTCGCGCCGCGGGCGAGGGCGTGCCGGGTCGAGGCCAGCACGCCGAGGGCGCGGGTCAGGGCGTGCGCGGTGACGGCGAGTTGAACCCAAGCGGCGTTGGCGTTGAACGCGGCCGAGGGCAGGTGGGCCCAGGGTCCGTCGATCAGGTCCGCGAAGACCTGCTCGACGACCGCGTGGCCGCGGTGGTCGGACTCGGCCTGTATCAGCGTGAACGGGCTGTCGGTGAACACCGCGTGATACCGGTAGGTGGCGAACAGCTCGCCCTGCCCCTGGGCGGCGGCCTTCGGGTTGAGCCTGCGGACCCGCCGCACGATCAGCTCGCCGTCGGTGCGGTGGGCCCGTTTCGAGGCGAACGCGGTGTAGGACACCTTGGCGATCTGGGCGTCGGAGATCCACTCGCCGGCCTGCTCGTCGTAGATCGCGTTCGGGTATTTGATCGCGGTCCAAGCGTGGTCGGGGATGGTGGCGATCGCCCGGCGCACCTTGGGATCCATCCGCACGGTGACCGAGAACCGGGCCCGGTTGCGGCGGCAGGCGGCGACGAACGCCCCGGCGTAGTACGCGGAGTCGGCGCGCACCACGATCAGGCCGGTGGCACCGGCCTGCCGGGCGGTGGTGATCGCCTCGGCGACCAGGGTGGCCGCACCCCGCGCAGAGCCGGCGTTCCCACCGCGCAGCCTGGCCGCGGCCACGACCGGCGCGGCCAGCGGGGTGCTCACGGTGGCGGCCAGCACGTTCAGCCCGCGTACCAACAGCGACTTCGAGGCGATCTTGGCGTGCCCGAACGCCGCACCCTGCTTGGTGCCCCCGTACACCCGCCGCTGCACCGAGTCGACATCAACGAACGCCACCGCGTCGGCGCCGGGCAGCAACGGTGCCCGCGCGGCCAGCTCGACCAGTACCCGGCGGTGCACCGCGGCGAGCTGGCGCACGTTGCCGTGGTCGAACGCCCGCAGGAAGCTACCCAGCGTCGACGGGGCGCGGATCCCGCCGACCGTGGCCGGGAACGCGCCGTGCCGCAGCAGGTCCATCCCGTCAATCGTGTCCGCGCCGGCGACCATCCCGGCCACCAGCGCACCGATCTTCAACTGGGGGTTCGCGCCAACCTTGGCGGCCACCCGCACATGCCGGCGGGCCAGGTCTTCCAGCCCGATGTTCTGGGCCAGCCGCACCGCCGGTACCAGCCCGGCGTGCGACACCAGATTCGGATCATCGAACCTGGCGTGCGTCTTGACCGCGGTATGCAACAATCGCATCCCAGAAGTGCCCTTTCGATCCTGGCGCTGCGAGCTTCGACAACCCGCATTCTCCCAGGTCAAAGGGCACTTCTGCTGTTACGACCCGCTCCGGGGGAAAATTCGGACGGTGGATCCAGGCCGAGAAGGCGCTGTACTCGATCGTGAAGATGTGCGCCTGGATCGGCGTGTCCACGTCGGGTTATTACGAGTGGCGCGACCGGCCACCCTCGGCGACCGCGCAGCGCCGGGGCCA
>DASRYP010001086.1:0-7782 GCA_035687165.1 Actinoplanes sp.
CCGGCAGCGTGGTGGCGGCCATCGCGCGCTCCATCTCGTCCACGATCGGCACCTTGAGCCAGGTGTAGGCCGAGGTGCTGCCGAGGCCCGCGGCGACCGCGTTGGCGCGAACCATGGCGTCGGCGGTCAGCTCGTTGCGGACCCGGCCGTCGACCCGGTGCGAGATGAACGGCTCGACCATCGCCATCCGCCGCCGCGCCGCCAGTTCGCCGATCGCCGTACCGCAGGACTCCAGCGTCGTCACCGTGCCCGGGTCGGCGGGGTCGATGCGCAGCAGCATCTTGCCGCCCTCGAACCCGGCCGTGGCGATGCTCTCGGCGTCGTACGCCGTGAACCGGTCGTCGATCTCGAACGTCGTGCCGGCCAGCCCGCCGCGGTTCATCGAGCCGATGACGACCTTGTCGTCGAGCGCGCCGAGCAGCAGCAGGTCCTCCAGGATGTCGGGGGTGCCGAGCACGCCGTTGACGCCGGGCCGGGCCAGGGCGGTGCGGATGCGGTCGAGCAGGTCGGTGCGGTTGGCCATCGCCAGCGGGTCGTCGCCGGCCCGCAGCGCGCCGCGGGCCGGGTGGTCGGCCGCGATGATCATCAGCTTGCCGTGCGGGCCGAACAGGCTCGCGGGCTTCTTGCGCGCCGTCGCCGCCGCGCCGATCGCGGCCGGGCGGCGGGTGCGGATGTCGAGGAGGTCGTCGAGGTCAGGCATGCGTCGCTTCCCCCAGCTTGTCGCGGACTTCGGTCTCGGTCGGCATGGCGTCGGCACAGGAGAGTCGCGAGGCGACGATCGCGCCGGCGGCGTTGGCGAAGCGCATCGTCTCTTCCAGTTCCCAGCCGGCGAGCAGGCCGTGGCAGAGCGCCCCGCCGAAGGCGTCGCCCGCACCGAGGCCGTTGACCACCTCGACCGGTACGGGTGGGACCTCCTTGCTCTCCTCGCCGGTGGAGGCCATGACTCCGGCGGGCCCCTGCTTGATCACGGCCAGCGCGACGCCGGCCTCGTGCAGCGCGGCGGCGGCCTCGGCGGGCTTGCGGGCGCCGACGGCGGTCTCGGCCTCGTCCAGATTGCCGACGGCCACCGTCGCGTACGGCAGGGCCTCGGCATACCACCGACGGGCCTCCTCGCGGGACGCCCAGAACATCGGCCGGTAGTCCAGATCGAAAACGGTAATTCCCGATTTGTTACGGTATCTTAGGGCGTCCAGAGTGGCCGTGCGGGACGGCTCCTGGGACAGGCCGGTGCCGGTGATCCAGAAGATGTCGGCGCCCCGGATCGCGTCGTAGTCCAGCTCGGACGGGTCGATCTCGAGGTCGGGCGCCTTCGGGAAGCGATAGAAATACAGCGGGAAGTCGTCCGGCGGGAAGATCTCGCAGAACGTCACCGGCGTCGGCAGGTTCGCGACGGGCGTGACGAACCGGTCGTCCACGCCGAAGCCGCGCAGCGCGTCGTGCAGGAACTCGCCGAACGGGTCATCGCCGGTACGCGTGATCACCGCCGAGCGCCGGCCGTAGCGCGCCGCGGCGACCGCCACATTTGTCGCACTGCCGCCGAGGAACTTGGCAAAGGTGCTTACCTTCCGCAGCGAGACTCCGACCTGCTGCGGATACAGGTCGACGCCTATGCGTCCCATTGTCAGTACCTCGTCGGCGGGCATATGGGAGCCTCCGGCCATCGGGTGGATCGCGGGGATGTGGGGCACGAAGAAGCGCCCCGGATGCCGTGCTCGTTACGGCGCCGAAACCAACTTGATTGCCACCGGTAACCGCCCGGCAATGCTAGGTTTGCTGCTCTCGATGTAATAACTTGGAGCCGTCTACGTCAATACTTTGTCCTGACAAACTCGGGGAGCGTGGGTCGCGGTGAGTGCCGATCTGTCCGCCCAGCACGGCGGCGTCCGGGCAGCCGACGTCGACCGGACCAGCCCCGTACCGCTGTATTTCCAGGTCGCCACCCGGTTGCAAGAGTTGATCGAGAAGGGCGAGATCGGCGTCGGCGCCCGCATCGAGAACGAGGTCAACCTGGCCGAACGGCTCGGCGTCTCGCGCCCGACGACGCGCCGCGCGATCCAATATCTGGTCGAACGGGGCATGCTGGTGCGCAAGCGCGGGGTCGGCACGCAGGTGGTGCACCCTAAGGTCCGCCGCCCGGTCGAACTCTCCAGCCTCTACGACGACCTGATCGCCGGCGACCGCGCACCCCGCACCGAGGTGCTGCGCCTCGAGGAGATGCCCGCCCCCGACACGATCGCGAACGCGCTGGAGATCGCGCCGGGCACGGCCGTGACCTGGATCGAACGGCTCCGCTACGCCGGCGGTGAGCCCCTGGCCCTGATGCACAACGCGATCCCGGTCGACGTGCTGCGCCTGACCGCCGACGATCTGGCCGGGCACGGCCTCTACGAACTGCTGCGCCGCAACGGCCTGACCCCGCGCATCGCGACGCAGGTCATCGGCGCCCGCTCCGCCACCACGACCGAGGCCAAGATCCTCGACGAGAAACGCGGCGCGTCCCTGCTGACCATGACCCGTACGGCCTGGGACACGGGCGGCCGCGCCCTCGAGTACGGCAGCCACGTCTACCGGGCCAGCCGCTACAGCTTCGAACTCAACCTCAGCGCGGGCTGATTCCGCCGTTTTCCGAGGTCGTGTCCAGCGACGGGCGACTGCGTGGAAGGACGAACGAGTAACGGCCCACCGGAGTGACGGGGTCAGGGCGTGACTCGCTGTGTGTGAACGATCGGGCACGGAGGGGTTGCCCTTATCGGGATCGATCCGGACGATCGGCATCTCCGTGAGGCATCTGACACCCGTTCGGAAGGATTCGACGTCACGTGCAGTCATCCCCCTCCCTGACCGGCGGTGCTCCCGCCGAGGCAGCCACCGCGGACCTCAGCGGTCGCTGCGTCGGCAACTCGTACGTCCTGGTCTGTCCGGTCGGGCACGGTGCCACCGGCACGGTGTGGCGCGGCATCGACCGTTCCACCGGCGCCGACGTGGCGGTCAAGCTGCTGCACGAGGGTCTGCTGCGCCAGCCGAAGCTGGTCATCCGCTTCGTGCAGGAGCGCACGATCCTGATGATGATGCGGCACGAGAACATCGTCGGCGTGCGGGACCTGTTCAGCGTCGGGGGTTCGCTCGCGCTGGTGATGGACTACGTCGCCGGCGGCAGCCTGCGCAACCACCTGCGCACCGAGGGAACCGTCGCGCCCTCCGACGCGGCCGACCTGCTCGCTCAGGTGGCCGCGGCCCTCGTCCAGGCGCACGAGCTGGGCGTCGTGCACCGCGACGTCAAGCCGGACAACATTCTGCTGCAGGACAACCTCGGCCGCCTCGAGGTGCGCCTCACCGACTTCGGCATCGCCCGGGTGCTCGACACCGCCGGGCTCACCACCCCGCACGCGATCGTCGGCACCCCGCACTACATGGCCCCCGAGGCGATCCAGGGGGAGGCGGTCCCGGCGTCCGATGTGTACTCGACCGGCATCGTCCTCTTCGAACTGCTGACGGGTTCACCCCCGTACGCCGGGGAGCCGTTGGCCGTGCTCCGCGGGCACCTCGACGAGACCCCGGAGCGCCCCGACGGCCTGCCGCAGCTGGTCTGGGACCTGATCACCTGGTGTCTCGCGAAGGACCCGGACCGGCGCCCGACCGCGGCCGAACTGGTCACCGCCCTGCGCGAGCTGTCCCGCCGGACCACGGGGGTGCCCGCCCTGCCCGCGCCGGTGGACGCCGACGACCCTCCGGGTACGGGCGTCACCCCGCATCTCGGAGTCCGGGCCGCCGCGCACCCGTCCGTACGCCGCACCCCCTCGCGCAAGCGTCCCCGCAACGGTCCGCGGTCCTGGATGTGGCGCCGCCCGTGGGCGGTCGTCGCGCTGCTGGCGATGGCCACGTCGGGCGTGGGCGGCTTCACCGCGTGGCAGCTCCTCGACTCGGACGACTCCCCCGCCTCGGCGTCGGCCCCACAACCGTCCGGGGCGGCCGGCGTTCCCGGTCTGCTCGGCCCCCGGGGCAGCGGCCCCGATCAGAAGCCGTCCGGTGCGGCGCCGCCGGACACGATCACCGGCGCCCGGTCGAGCGGAGGCGCTGCCCAGGTCGCGGGTCTGCCCAGCGTCTCCGCGACGCTGTCACCCCCGGTGCGAGAGCCGGGCGCCCGCGTCTCGGCGGGCCCGGTCGGGGTGGGCGCGTCGGCGGGAGCGGGCGGCGCCGGGGCGGAGGTCGGTTTCAGCGAGTGGCGGTGCGGCGACGCGTACGACTGGCAGATCGGTCACCCCGTGCTGGCGCGTCCGTGTCACGCGCTGGGCGGCTCGGTGCGGGTGGTCGGCCAGATGGAGGCGATGCCCGGCATCCAGGCCGACATCTCGCTGACGGTGCGGGACGCCGCGGGCGACGAGACGGTCGCCGGCCCGTACACCTGCAAGGGCCTGATGTTCACGGACTTCGCGCTGAAGCACAGCTGCGGGCCGATCGACCTGCGGCCCCCGCGCGGACGCAAGCTGGTGCTGGTGCAGACGTGGGAGTACACGCAGCGGCCGCTTCTGCCGGGCGGCACAGCTCGCGGCCCGGAGTTCGAGTGGTGATAGCAGGGGGCGCGACCGGACGGTGGCCGCGCCCCCGGAAAATCAGACGACGCGCCACATCCGGTAGAACGCGGTGCCGTCCGGGAGCAGCATTTCGAACGGGTCCATGTTGGCATAGCCGGTGCGGTGGTAGAGCCGGACGTTGTTGGAGTTGGTCGCCTCCAGATATGCCGGGACCCCGTCCACCTCGAGCTCCTGGTGCACGAGCGCCATCAGCTTGCCGCCCAGGCCGCGGTCCTGGTGGTCGGGGTGGACGGCCAGGAACGCGAGGTGCCAGTGCGCGTCGTGCGGGTGGTGCTTCTCGAAGAGCTCGTCGAGCGCGACGAACCGCTCGAGGTAGTCGCCGGCCAGCGTGCGCAGGCGCTCCTCGTAATCCCCCTGCTCGGGCGACTCCTGGGTGTAGTCGAACCACACGCCGGTCGCCGCCAGGCCGCTGCCGTCCGGGAGGTCGATGACGTCGACCCGGCCGTACTTCTGGGCGTGCTCGGTCAGCAGCGTGAAGAAGTCGGCCATCACCTTGAGCCGGTCCTCGAGCGGCGGCACCAGGTAGGCGTTGGCGTCGAGGTCGAAGAAGGAGTGGCTGATCAACTGCCCGACCGCAGGGATCTCCTGGTCGCGGGCCGGACGGATTTCGGGGTACGTCGTCACTGGTGCTGGTCCTTCGGTTCGGTGGAGGCGAGGGCGGCCGAGAAGCCGCCCACGGTGGAGGCACTGCGCGCGCCGAGGCCGATGCCCGCGTACACCTCCGGGCGGGTGGAGCGCAGGATCAGGGCCCACCCGATGCCGGCGACCAGCAGGACGCCGAACGCGAGCGGCACCATCCAGGTCGGGTCGCTGCCCGGCTCGACGCCGAAGAGGATGGCGATGTTGCTGATCGCCAGGTACGACATGATCAGCAGCAGGATCGTGCTGAGCACGGGCGCACCGAGGCGGTACCAGAGGTCCTCGCCGTGGGGATTCTTGACGAAGTAGCCGATGACCGCGATCGCCGCCAGCGTGATCAGCAGAAGCACGCCGATGCCGCCGCCGGTGCCGCCCCAGAAGAACAGGTTGACCAGCGGGTCCCAGCCGGCGACGGCGTAGACCACGATGGCGACGAGACCGAGCGCGCTCTGGGCGAGCGAGCCGTTCTTGGGTGCGCCGGTGCCGGGCACCGTGCGGCCGAACGCGCGGTGCAGCACACCCTCGCGGCCCAGCGAGAACGCGTACCGGGCGATGATGTTGTGGAACGAGATCATCGCGGCGATCAGCGAGGTCAGGAAGAGCGCGTAGCCGAGGTCGACGGCGCGGCCACCGAGCTGGTCGGCGGCGACGTTGAAGAAGAGGTCCGGGCCCTCGGCACCGGCCCGGCCGACGACGTCGGCACCGGCGGCCGAGATCATCGTCCACGAGGCGAAACCGTAGAGAACGGCGATCAGGGCGATGGCGATGTACGTGGCCCGGGGCACGGTGCGGCGCGGGTCGCGGGACTCCTCGCTGAAGACCACGGACTGTTCGAAGCCGACGAAGCCGGTGACCGCCATGACCAGCAGCGCGCCGGAGCCGGCGCCGACCAGCGAGCCCGGGTCGACCGGGGCTGAGGACGCGGCGAAGTTCGGCGAGAAGATGTCGGCGACGCTGAACGCGACGACCACGACGATCTCGGCGACCAGCAGGGTGGCCAGGACCTTGCCGTTGACGGCGACGTCACGTACGCCGAGGACCGCGGTCAGCGCCCACACGATGAGCGCGAGTCCCCACCACGGGACGTCGAGGCCGAACCACTTGTCGACGAGCGGGGACGCGATCGCGCCGAAGCCGCCGTACGCGGCGATCTGGAACATGTTGTACGCCAGCAGCGCCACCCACGACGCACCCACCCCGAGCGGGCGGCCGAGGCCCTGCGAGATGTACGCGTAGAAGGCGCCCGCGTTGGCGATGTGCCGGGCCATGTCGACGTACCCGACCGCGAAGATCGCGAGAACGACGGCGACCGCGGCGAAGGCGATCGAGACGCCGGTCAGCCCGGTGACGGCGAGGCCGGTCGGCACGACGCCGGCGACCACGGTGAGCGGGGCCGCGGCGGACATGACGAAGAAGACCACCGCGGCCACGCCGAGACGGTCACGAGCCAGCGCAGTCGAGAGCCGGCTCTGCGGGGGTTTTGTTGCGGTCGAGGACACGCGGTTCTCCATGAGGGGTTGAGGGGTCGGTGCGGAAGGGGATCAGGCACGCCGGGCCATCACGGCGTCGCCCACCGCGGCCTCGGCCTGCCCCACCAGCTCCAGCAGCATGCCGGGGAGCCGGCGCTTGAGCTGGTCGAACAACGTGCCGCGGCCACGGGCGTCGAGGGTGATGAAGACGTGCTGGTCGAGACCGGTGGCGAGGATCAGGCCGGCGAGGACCAGGTCGGGGATGTCGAGCAGCTCACCGCGCGTGATGAAGGTGCGGATCCGCGTGGCCGGCCAGCCGGCGATCATCGAGTCGGCCGGGACGAAAGTGATCTTGGAGCCGAAGAGGCCGCGTTTCTCCTGACGTCGCACGAGCGCGGAGCGGGCCAGGCGGCGCTCGACGAGATCGGTGGCGACACCGGTGGCCAGGAACGAGATCCAATCCCGTACGGCCCGGTGGTGGCCTTCGCGCAGCAACTGGTCGAGGACCGCGGTGGCGGCGGCGTCCCCGGTCGGACGGTCGTCGACGATCTGGATCTTGCCGTCCACCACGTCGAGCCGGCGCCAGAGCACGAGCTCGCCGACCAGGGCCGCGGCCAGGCCGAGGCCCAGGGTGGCCGGGGAGAGCAGGCACTTGCCATTGACCGAGTCGTGTGCGGTGAGAAAGAGGTCGTCGGCCAGGGGTAGCTGCGCCGATGCCGGCACGGCACGTCTCCTCTCCAGTTCGGTGTACGGAGGGGGGTACCTCAGGCTGTCCCGCCAGATTTTTACCGAGAGTGACGTCGATGACCTGGCGCCGACGTTACGGTGCGCTCCCCCAGAACGACACCGCGTAGCATGCCAGCGGCGGTGATCGCGCGCAATGTCCCCACTGGACAACTTTCATGTCCGATGTGGCGTGACCCCGAATGCATTCTTCGGAACCCCTTGCGAGCTGGTCATTTGCCGAGAAAATGACGCAGCCGTAAAGCAGAGTTAATGTTTGAATGGATCATTATCGATAAATGCGACGTACTCCGATCGGGTGTCGTCGATGACCTCGAGACCCTATGGCGGACAGCGCC